>NZ_VUNH01000010.1 GCF_009695745.1 Pyramidobacter porci | reverse complement strand
TCGACACTGGTCATTGACACCATAACCCAGGCATTAAAACAGGAAAAGGCCACTGACGGACTCGTCCTCCACAGTGACCAAGGGTCGCAATACACGTCAGGAGCATATTGCAACCTGAGTGAAGAATGTCATTTCCGGCCGTCGATGTCCAGTAAAGGCTGCCCATATGACAATTCAGCAATGGAAAACTTCTTCGGAACACTGAAATGCGAGTGCCTGAACCGCATTGAATTCACGGACATGGCTCAACTGGAGAACGTTATTTGGGAGTACGTACAGTTCTACAACTACGAACGGATCAACATGAAAAATGGCTTTACTCCGTTTGAAATTCGGAGCAAAGCCAAGTAATTCGACGCTTTTCTACGACAGGCGCTTTTTTTCTTTGTCTATTTACTGGGGAACAGGCCAGAGTTAATTTCAGCGGCCGGGGCTTTCTGTTGTTGCTCAGCGTTCGAGAGCGAGCCATAATTCATGATCATTCTTAGATATGTCAGGAAGCTTGAATTTCACTTCGCGATCTAAGAATTCCGATTTAATGTCGTATAACTTGAGCTTTTTTGTATCTGCTCTGGCTGATTTTCCCATGGAATCGTTGTAAGCCATGCGACATACGCGCCGCCGGGGAAGGGCTTCCCGTTATGAGTGAAAGGCGCATATGAAATGCTACCGCTTTTAACTGTTGCCCGTTATGCATTCACAACGATTGTGCCAGCTTCGCCGTTTTCCGCATTCCCTTTCGCCAAAGAAATTGATATTTCAAGCCCTTCGGGGAGGTTCGTTTTTATGGAGACGGCAGGCATGTTATTTTCTGTGACTACACTGACGTCGAATTTTACATTCTTTGTCGCAATCTGAACTAGAGCGACGAGACTACCACAGAGACACAACGCGAAAATGAAAAATCGCTTTGACCATTTGAGTGCGCGATTATCTGGCATTACAATGCCTCCTTAGATTATTTTTTTACTACGAACCCAACCACCTTGCCGAGAACCGTGAATGCCCCTGATATGATAAATTCCGGTGCAACATTCAGTTTACCGTCATCATTGGCAAGCTTGTACCCAGCAGGGGGAATACGAGTTACACAACGCAGGGATGGGTTCATCTCCGCGTGTGCGGGGGGTAACCAACTCCGACACCGCCCAGAACGCCGTGGGTTCAACCCCACGTGCGTGGGGTAAATGGGGCGTGCTCCAATCTGGCGGTACGGACTGGCGGTTCAACCCCACGTGCGTGGGGTAAATGTTGTGCGAAGAGCTCCTCTCGAGATTCAGCGTCGGTTCAACCCCACGTGCGTGGGGTAAATGGGCTCGCACTGCGCGCTGTCGTCGGAGCCGCCCGGTTCAACCCCACGTGCGTGGGGTAAATGTACTGCGCGAAGTTATAAGCCGCCCTGACGCCGGTTCAACCCCACGTGCGTGGGGTAAATGTGACTTTGGGGTCAGCCATACTAGAGTACCTCGGTTCAACCCCACGTGCGTGGGGTAAATTCTGGCACTGCAGTGCCCTCTGTACGGCGCCGTCGGTTCAACCCCACGTGCGTGGGGTAAATAACGCCAGGCTGAGTTTTTTCGCTTCCGGCGAACGGTTCAACCCCACGTGCGTGGGGTAAATCTTCGCCGGCGGCTGCGCAGGTGCGGCCGGCTGCGGTTCAACCCCACGTGCGTGGGGTAAATGGGATCCAGTGCGATTCCGATCATTTTGATGTTCGGTTCAACCCCACGTGCGTGGGGTAAATCAGTCTCGGCGGCGACGGTTTTCATCAGGTCGCGGTTCAACCCCACGTGCGTGGGGTAAATGGCGACCGCCAGCCCCATCGCGACGGCGCGCGCGGTTCAACCCCACGTGCGTGGGGTAAATGAGGTCTGATCGGGTTCTGCTGAAACATCCTCGGTTCAACCCCACGTGCGTGGGGTAAATCCGCGCCGGAGCGTAGGTGGCGCGCAGACATTGCGGTTCAACCCCACGTGCGTGGGGTAAATCGCCACCGTCGCCTGTTTGCGCAGGTCGTAGAACGGTTCAACCCCACGTGCGTGGGGTAAATCGCTTTCATGATCTTCTGCCGCCCGCGTCACCGGTTCAACCCCACGTGCGTGGGGTAAATCTCGGGCTCCTTTACCAAAGCAAACAAAAAAGACGGTTCAACCCCACGTGCGTGGGGTAAATGTAGTATACTCCGGCTGCCGACCTTTGTAAAAATCGGTTCAACCCCACGTGCGTGGGGTAAATAATTCCGCCGACAAGGTGGGAAGATTCTCAAACGGTTCAACCCCACGTGCGTGGGGTAAATTGTCATATCGAGCTCGTGCATCCGCCGCACGACCGGTTCAACCCCACGTGCGTGGGGTAAATGATTGTTATGTTGGTGTTTTTCCTGCGGATGACGGTTCAACCCCACGTGCGTGGGGTAAATGATCCAACACATCACAACTCCTCGTCGAGAGTCCGGTTCAACCCCACGTGCGTGGGGTAAATTTCCTGGCGGAAAAGTGCGTGCGGGGCGAAGGCGGTTCAACCCCACGTGCGTGGGGTAAATGCCCCGAAAAAGAGCCCGACGGCTCGTCCGTTCGCGGTTCAACCCCACGTGCGTGGGGTAAATGTTCATGAGGCGTCGCTTCACGAGCGTAATTGCGGTTCAACCCCACGTGCGTGGGGTAAATGCTGTCGGCCGGCTGATCCTCAGCGCCTCGCAGACGGTTCAACCCCACGTGCGTGGGGTAAATGGGACGGATAATAACGATACTCAGCCCAACGCTCGGTTCAACCCCACGTGCGTGGGGTAAATAATTCCGCCGACAAGGTGGGAAGATTCTCAAACGGTTCAACCCCACGTGCGTGGGGTAAATGGGATATCGACCAGGTCCCCGTGCTCGAGACGCGCGGTTCAACCCCACGTGCGTGGGGTAAATGATTGTTATGTTGGTGTTTTTCCTGCGGATGACGGTTCAACCCCACGTGCGTGGGGTAAATGATCCAACACATCACAACTCCTCGTCGAGAGTCCGGTTCAACCCCACGTGCGTGGGGTAAATTCAGAATCAAAGAAACTGGCGAGATCAAAGAGCGGTTCAACCCCACGTGCGTGGGGTAAATGCGAACAGTCCCCAGACGATCAGATATTTCATGCGGTTCAACCCCACGTGCGTGGGGTAAATCTCCTCGACCATATCGCTGACAATCTTTCCAGTCGGTTCAACCCCACGTGCGTGGGGTAAATGATCGCGCCGTTGCCAAACAAGTAAGTCGTGCACGGTTCAACCCCACGTGCGTGGGGTAAATCCATCGCGTTCGGATAGCGGATGTCGATCAATTGGTTCAACCCCACGTGCGTGGGGTAAATCTTTACGTATAGGGAGGGAGGGGTAAAAATGAACGGTTCAACCCCACGTGCGTGGGGTAAATGACAATCACAAGCAAGCGCTTTGACACTACGGCCGGTTCAACCCCACGTGCGTGGGGTAAATAAGAGGTTGTTGAGCACTACCCGTTCGAGCAACGGTTCAACCCCACGTGCGTGGGGTAAATATATCGTCCCACTAGCGCCACAAGTTGTAGCGCGGTTCAACCCCACGTGCGTGGGGTAAATGACGACGGATACAGAGATGTGCTGCTCGACCTGCGGTTCAACCCCACGTGCGTGGGGTAAATTGTCTCATCGTCGGTTTTAGGCCCATCGTCAGCCGGTTCAACCCCACGTGCGTGGGGTAAATCTCCACAATGGCGCATCTCGCGCCGGGAGTTTCGGTTCAACCCCACGTGCGTGGGGTAAATCCTCAATTAATTCGCAGATCAAAGCCAACCTGCGGTTCAACCCCACGTGCGTGGGGTAAATCGCTGAGCAACAGTATGGCCGTGCCGTGTATGGCGGTTCAACCCCACGTGCGTGGGGTAAATCGAACCGGGCAGCGAGAACCCGACGGCCATGCTCGGTTCAACCCCACGTGCGTGGGGTAAATGCATATTACCCAAGCGCCTGGACCATACCTGCGGTTCAACCCCACGTGCGTGGGGTAAATCCTCAATCAACTCACAGATCAAGGCCAACTTGCGGTTCAACCCCACGTGCGTGGGGTAAATTCAGTGGCAAGTGGATGATCTCCGGAAAGCTGGCGGTTCAACCCCACGTGCGTGGGGTAAATGCTGGAGTTTATAAATAATCCATTCCGCTTCGACGGTTCAACCCCACGTGCGTGGGGTAAATGCTCTTCCCGTGAAGCGGCGTCGTCCTCGAGTACGGTTCAACCCCACGTGCGTGGGGTAAATGCGTTTCCTCCTATAATTCCAAAGGATCGTATGCGGTTCAACCCCACGTGCGTGGGGTAAATGGGGCGTCAAAGAAATGGACAGCTTTGCCAATGCGGTTCAACCCCACGTGCGTGGGGTAAATGTCCCGCAAGCCGATAACCGCGTTCGCCGGATAGGTTCAACCCCACGTGCGTGGGGTAAATTCATATTCGTGCGCTGTGGTGGTGACTTTTGCCGGTTCAACCCCACGTGCGTGGGGTAAATCTCTGCGACGTCTCGACCGCAATTTGCTGCAGCGGTTCAACCCCACGTGCGTGGGGTAAATTCCTCGATTTTGCCGTCCTTATCCTCATCGCCGCGGTTCAACCCCACGTGCGTGGGGTAAATCTTTCGGCCGACATTGAGACGCAGCCAGCCGTCCGGTTCAACCCCACGTGCGTGGGGTAAATCGCGTCCGCCAAATCCGGCGACGACAGCCCGCGCGGTTCAACCCCACGTGCGTGGGGTAAATGGCCGTCGAGATCCGTCGCGCCGGCGCTCCGCGGTTCAACCCCACGTGCGTGGGGTAAATGGGGAATCATTTTTTTCACGAGCGTCAGATTTTCGGTTCAACCCCACGTGCGTGGGGTAAATTTGAGTTTATCCTCTACAAGGTCAGCGATAGCCGGTTCAACCCCACGTGCGTGGGGTAAATCGCGCCGCGGCGCCCGCCGGCGGCCTCGTCCTCGGTTCAACCCCACGTGCGTGGGGTAAATGGCCGAATTCGAAAGCTATTTGTCCCTGGTCTCGGTTCAACCCCACGTGCGTGGGGTAAATTCTCTTCGTTGTCCTCGATAAGCCACATTTCTCGGTTCAACCCCACGTGCGTGGGGTAAATGCTTGCGCATGGCCGGCAGAGAAGGCCTCCGTCGGTTCAACCCCACGTGCGTGGGGTAAATGCACACCGCCTCGACGTTCCGCACGCGGTCGCTCGGTTCAACCCCACGTGCGTGGGGTAAATGCACACCGCCTCGACGTTCCGCACGCGGTCGCTCGGTTCAACCCCACGTGCGTGGGGTAAATGGGCAAAGACGGTCAACGCATCGACGAATGCGACGGTTCAACCCCACGTGCGTGGGGTAAATTTCAAGCGCTCCGGCGCGAACCACGACATCTACGGTTCAACCCCACGTGCGTGGGGTAAATGCGTTCACGGTTGAGCATCGCTGGGGACGAGTGCGGTTCAACCCCACGTGCGTGGGGTAAATGCTCCGCGGGCTGCCGCCGACTTTCGCGTTATGCGGTTCAACCCCACGTGCGTGGGGTAAATCAGATCCGCTTTTATCTTCTTCATCGGCCCCTTGGGTTCAACCCCACGTGCGTGGGGTAAATGTCATCCGGATCCGAACGTGGACATCGCCATTCGGTTCAACCCCACGTGCGTGGGGTAAATAGGCTGGTTTGAATCCTGTTTTGGCTACCTCACGGTTCAACCCCACGTGCGTGGGGTAAATGGCAGCTCAGGCATCTGCGGAACGGCAAATGGCGGTTCAACCCCACGTGCGTGGGGTAAATGTGCTCTACGCCTGCGCAGAAAAACAGCCAGGCGGTTCAACCCCACGTGCGTGGGGTAAATGGGACGCTATACACCGGCATCGGCCTAGCACACGGTTCAACCCCACGTGCGTGGGGTAAATGGCCCTATGGTTTTAGTACTATAGGCGAGGTTACGGTTCAACCCCACGTGCGTGGGGTAAATGATATATGGCATCTTGCTGAAAAATTCGAGAATCGGTTCAACCCCACGTGCGTGGGGTAAATGCAACGCCTGCCCCTACGCCGGAGCGGCCTGCGGTTCAACCCCACGTGCGTGGGGTAAATGGTGCTGAGCAGGTCGAGCAGATAGGCCGTCCCGGTTCAACCCCACGTGCGTGGGGTAAATCTTTCGGCCGACATTGAGACGCAGCCAGCCGTCCGGTTCAACCCCACGTGCGTGGGGTAAATGGGCACAATGCATCCCCTACGTCGGCCACGAGCACGGTTCAACCCCACGTGCGTGGGGTAAATGGCGTCGAGATGGTCGCGGATCCACGGGTTGACCGGTTCAACCCCACGTGCGTGGGGTAAATGGTCTGTCCATAACCGCATCGAGCGCAAAGAACCGGTTCAACCCCACGTGCGTGGGGTAAATGGGCGCTGGCATACGTCGGCGTCATGATCGCGGCGGTTCAACCCCACGTGCGTGGGGTAAATGGCATTTAAACCCATCCGTCGGGGGCGATGATTCGGTTCAACCCCACGTGCGTGGGGTAAATGAGGATCGCCGCCGCCTCGGCGGTGCCTATAAACGGTTCAACCCCACGTGCGTGGGGTAAATGCGGCATTTTGCCGCGCAAAAACTGCCCGACCGGTTCAACCCCACGTGCGTGGGGTAAATTCCTTCGCGGATTTCGTAAGCGACGACGTCCGCGGTTCAACCCCACGTGCGTGGGGTAAATGATGTCGCTCAAGATCTGGAAGCTGACCGTCTCGGTTCAACCCCACGTGCGTGGGGTAAATTCAGCCCGTCCATCGAGATTTCCGTCAGCTTGCCGGTTCAACCCCACGTGCGTGGGGTAAATCCACGGCAGACACGATGTGAAATAATCATGTCTCTGGTTCAACCCCACGTGCGTGGGGTAAATAATACTACTACTCTTTCCGGTTTGTCTGTCGATCGGTTCAACCCCACGTGCGTGGGGTAAATCTCTCCAGCCCACTGCAGAGACGTCGCCGGATTCGGTTCAACCCCACGTGCGTGGGGTAAATAATAATGGCGCACTACACTTACTGCCCGTTCTACGGTTCAACCCCACGTGCGTGGGGTAAATTATGGTTTTAACACGTTACGGCTGGCAGCGCGTCGGTTCAACCCCACGTGCGTGGGGTAAATTCCCTGCCGACGGGCAGCGGCAAGACGGTGATCGGTTCAACCCCACGTGCGTGGGGTAAATGGCTGTATGTGTAAAACTCGTCGGCGACTTGGGCCGGTTCAACCCCACGTGCGTGGGGTAAATCTTAAACAAATTATCGCTATCAGGACCATCACCGGTTCAACCCCACGTGCGTGGGGTAAATATGATAATAACGAATCCTATCATCAGGAAAACGCGGTTCAACCCCACGTGCGTGGGGTAAATGGAAGAGCATAGAAAGTCTCATCAACGCGAGATAGGTTCAACCCCACGTGCGTGGGGTAAATATTTTCCGGACAAGCAGATTTGGAGTCGACGTCGGTTCAACCCCACGTGCGTGGGGTAAATGATCTCGCCGGTGCGAGTGCTGCTAGTATCAATTCGGTTCAACCCCACGTGCGTGGGGTAAATAGGAGGGGATAGAGCCCCTCCTGATCACCTCACGGTTCAACCCCACGTGCGTGGGGTAAATCGGCAGCGACAAGATCTACAAAGGCGGCATGAAGGTTCAACCCCACGTGCGTGGGGTAAATCGTCTCATCGTAGGCTTCGGGCCTCTCGTCAGCCGGTTCAACCCCACGTGCGTGGGGTAAATAGCACCCGCATATTCGAGCGCTACGGTCGTGACGGTTCAACCCCACGTGCGTGGGGTAAATTTGATTTGCGAGTTGATCGCTGTGACTGTCACCGGTTCAACCCCACGTGCGTGGGGTAAATTTCTCCACTAGACGTCACAACAACTGGCGCGGGCGGTTCAACCCCACGTGCGTGGGGTAAATGCTCTTCCTGCGCTGCGGCGTCGGCCTCAAGTACGGTTCAACCCCACGTGCGTGGGGTAAATGATACCCCACTGGGTCTTCGACGACACGGCACCCGGTTCAACCCCACGTGCGTGGGGTAAATGCTCGAACGTCAGAGGAGGCGGCGCGGCGTCGCGGTTCAACCCCACGTGCGTGGGGTAAATGAGGTATCCAAGGCCCGCAGGGTGAACAGGGGCGGTTCAACCCCACGTGCGTGGGGTAAATGAAGAACCCGTGCTCACGGTGGATATCACGGACGGTTCAACCCCACGTGCGTGGGGTAAATGCGGCACTGTCTGAGGCCCTTAGTAAGTTAGCGGTTCAACCCCACGTGCGTGGGGTAAATTACGATAATACGCAAAGTATTAACGCCATTACGCGGTTCAACCCCACGTGCGTGGGGTAAATGGTGGTCGCGGAAGTTCTGCGCGACGATTGTAATCGGTTCAACCCCACGTGCGTGGGGTAAATTATCGCAAATCCAACGCGAGTCTAACGCACTGGCGGTTCAACCCCACGTGCGTGGGGTAAATCAACGTAATAGCGCCGATAGTTTGCGTATTATCCGGTTCAACCCCACGTGCGTGGGGTAAATTGATTTATCCTTTACCTTATATGCTGGCTTGAGCGGTTCAACCCCACGTGCGTGGGGTAAATTGATGATTAAGGCGTATCACCGTATGCCCTCTCGGTTCAACCCCACGTGCGTGGGGTAAATGCAGGAGGTAAGGCGGGATTCTCCCATGAGGATCGGTTCAACCCCACGTGCGTGGGGTAAATCAAAGCGGAAAAAAGCGGGGCCGGGCACATAGCGGTTCAACCCCACGTGCGTGGGGTAAATCACCTCTGTTTTTCATCGGTTTCGCCGTTCCACTCGGTTCAACCCCACGTGCGTGGGGTAAATGGTTTCCTCGCGGTCGAACGCAGCTAAATCCTCGGTTCAACCCCACGTGCGTGGGGTAAATGTATTGCTGCGCCTGCATCTCTAGCCCGGCTCGCGGTTCAACCCCACGTGCGTGGGGTAAATCCGATCTGGGCAAGATTATGTTTCCCAATTCACGGTTCAACCCCACGTGCGTGGGGTAAATGATCGCCAAGAAGGACCTTGACGGCTATCTCCGCGGTTCAACCCCACGTGCGTGGGGTAAATGTGGGTCTCGTGGACTGAGCTGCGAGATGAATACGGTTCAACCCCACGTGCGTGGGGTAAATCCCCATGACTGTAAAAGATGCGCTGATTGTGTGCGGTTCAACCCCACGTGCGTGGGGTAAATCTGAACAGCCAGGGCGTCGTCACGGCGCTGAACGGTTCAACCCCACGTGCGTGGGGTAAATTTTGATCTTCACCCACAGACCGCCCCACCACTCGGTTCAACCCCACGTGCGTGGGGTAAATGTGCCGCTCGATAACCTCGCGCGCCGTCATTTCCGGTTCAACCCCACGTGCGTGGGGTAAATGAGGCATTTGCCTTTAACGATATTGACGGTCGTTCGGTTCAACCCCACGTGCGTGGGGTAAATTTCTGTGACGTCTCCACCACTATCTGCTGTAGCGGTTCAACCCCACGTGCGTGGGGTAAATGGACGCGGCCGGACAGCGGCAGCAAGCGGCTTCCGGTTCAACCCCACGTGCGTGGGGTAAATCAACACGCAAACTATTGACAACATTACACTGTGCGGTTCAACCCCACGTGCGTGGGGTAAATACAGCGATCAACTCACAGATCAAAGCTAACCTCGGTTCAACCCCACGTGCGTGGGGTAAATCATTCCCTCATCCTCCACCACATCTCGGCCCGCGGTTCAACCCCACGTGCGTGGGGTAAATTCGGAGAGACGCGGCTTCACAATGTTCAGCGCCGGTTCAACCCCACGTGCGTGGGGTAAATGAAGAAAACAACAGTCAATTCCGCCTCACTGCCGGTTCAACCCCACGTGCGTGGGGTAAATACTTCGACAAAGCCGGTTATTGTCGAGTTTGTATCAAACTAAGACCGTCTATGTCTACAACTTTACGTCTGGGATCGCCATGCATTTCCAGAACGAACCCCTGCTCATTAGGATAGGAATAAGCGAGAATAGCAGCGCCGCTTCTAGCGTTTTCTTTCACTTTTTCCCAAAGAAGATTACGTACGGCGGCGCTGACGGTTCCAAGAAAAACGCCGGCTTTGACTTCAAGTAGAAAACGGGTGCATTCCCCGCGCAGACTTTCAGGAACGTTTTCCATCGTAATGAGAGTCATTGTAAAATCCCCGCATAATTTTTGCCGCCGACGACAATTTCATCTTCCGAACCATTCCAGAGGTCGCCGATATTGGCGGCGATGGTTTCTTCGGAAGGACATTCGACCTGAAATATCCAGTCGATATCGATGGGAAGACGCTTGAGGACTTGAGCTGTGCTGAAATAACTGCGGCAGGCAATGCGAACCTGTCTGTCGAGCGGGAGCGTACCGCTCATGCTTTTGACAGCGGCAAAAGCGGCAGGGATGGTCGTTTCGGCTTTGTAAAGATCGGCGATATCGTAGACAAACGAGAGCATTTTACCGGTGTGGATGAAGCCGAGTCCCGGAGAATAGCCCAGCGAGACGATAGCGGCCTGGCAAAGGCCGTAGAGAATCGCGTTTGCCATGGAAAGGGCTTTGTTGATAGGGTCGGCGTCGTCCCAGTCGGTCTGTTTGTAGTCTCTCCTTTTCCACGGTATTCCTGACGTTTTGGAAGCAAGGCGATAGGCTTCGCGCATGCGTATGCCTTCCATGCCGCGAAGCTGCTGCAACGTCATGTCTTTATACTCGATTTTAGAGAAACGTCGGATATACATGCGTCTCACGACGTCCATGTGCCTTTGAGGATCCATACAGAGAGCCGCTTGGTGCAGCAGGTTCTTGGCGCTGCGCGTCTCGCCCATGCCGGCGGCATAAAAGCGCGCGGCGCGCTCTCCGCACCAGATAGCCATGCAGCCGTTATCACAAATGGCCTTTACGGCAGCATGCGTGATCGACACTCCCGGGCCGATCAGGAGAACGGTCATGGCGGCGATTGGTATGGGAGTGCGTCCTTCTTTGGTAATGCGGACGATGGAAAGATTGTCCTGTTCGATAATAGCGTGTTCGACGTAGATAAACGTCAGACTGTCGCGCAGTTTGGGGAGAATATGCAGGTCTTTGGGCATTTTCTTAGGGGCGGGTGATCAGAAGCATTCCCATGCCATAAGCGCGTTCTGCCCCTATGCCATGGCAGTAGCCGCTCCAGAAACGACCGCTGTCGGTCACCTCAAGTACACCCGAAAAGTGGACGGAGACAAAACTCAACGGGCTGTCTCCGCGCGATCCCCATACGTTGCTTTCGCCCCACTCCTGAACGCCCAGCACGCGAAATCCGTTCTGTTCTCCCTTGCGCGTCAGCCATGCCGCGCGTTCTTCAGGCGTACGCAAGAAAACGCGGCGGCTGTTCTTCCGCTCGGAGTTCTCTTTTTTGCCCGGCATGGCGACAAGGTCGAAGCGCCAGCGACTGCCGGCGACAAAGATTTTTTTCAGCGGATCGAGCGAGCGCTGCGCGACAACTGTAAAGCCGTTTTTGCCAAGCGCCTCCGCATGGGGACATTTTTCGCTGGAGAGGTAGAGATCGACGCTGTCTTTCCGCGGCACGAGGCGGTACAGCAGCGAGTTTTCCGCTCGCGCCATACCGCCAAAGGCGCTCATCAGGTTGCGGTGCATGTCCTGACAGTTGCGCAGGCACTGGCGAACGGAAGGGTGCCGAAGCTCCAAGCTGATTTTTGTCAGGATCATGAATTGTTCACCTCCGGCGGATTCACGTTGCCGATAATAATATTGCGGCGGGCAAAACGGCGTTCGGCAGAGCTGACCAGACAGTCCATGCGCACCGCCATTCCAGCAGGATCTTCCCGCTGAGTCATCAGCCGCCCGTGGCTGCGGTCAGCGCGCGGATACTGTTCGAGAGCCTCTTCAACGCTGGCGTAGCGGTCGTTCAGGTCAGCAATCATGGGCAGCGACGGCGGGCAGCTTTTGCGCCCCAGAAAAGGAGGGCAGACGGGCGATTCCAACGCTGCGGCGCAGTTTTCAAGAATGTCCTCCGCACCGGACAGAACGACAAGGAATGAAGCGTCCTGTAAGTACTGCCGGTGGGAAGTGATCGTGTTTCCTGAACGTTTCTTCCCCTCCGAATTAAGCATGGGCATACCTTGAACAGTATGAAAATCTATCATGATGTTGCCGGCACGATCGGCGCGCGCTGCCATATTCAACTTATGCGAGAGTTCATTGATGCGCATATCACCGCGCGGATAACCAAGCGCGCAGGCCAGCAGTCCAACGACGCCGGACTTTGTGGGCATCAGGGCGCTGTCGCGTTCATCCCATTTTGAATGTTCGCCCCAGCTTTGCATGACGCCTTCAAGGCGCAGAAAAAGCAGTTTCATGGTAGTTTTCCTCTTTTCGCCGTTTTATTGACGGCATTTGAGCAGTAATTCCCCCATGTTCTGAGCGATTTCGCATTTTCGGGGCTGCTCGTCTTTGATTCGCGGCGAGAACCAGAAACGGTGTTTTACTTCAAGACCATAACTTTCGTCGATTCTGTTAATTTCCTCGACTAACGCTTTGACGCTGTCTCCAATAACCCTGCCGGAGGCGGAAAAGTTCACAGGGGACGCGTAGGCGTTGGCGTAGGAAACGGGGATCTTTTTCTCCTTGATCTCGACGCAGAGCAATTCGGGCAGCACATGGCTGGCGAAGCTGTTCTGTTTGCCTGACGGGTCGGTATAGGCCATGATTTGGATAAAAGCCGGCAGAACTTCATCCATTAATTTTTGCGCTTCCGGCGAGTTGACAAGGTTCTGCTTCAGCACATCGGTGTCGATCGCGATATAGTGGTAATAGCAACAGGAGTTATAGTCGATCTCGCCGATCATGCCTGCGCCCCCGGCAGCGGGATCAAGGTCGTCAGCTTGCGAAACAAGATCGTCAACAGCTGTGAAGTAATCGCTTTCAGGGTTGACAGGGTGAGTGGAAATCGCGTGAGCGGTCTGCACGGCCGCTTCGACGTCGGCAAAGGCTGGCGACGTGACCATGCGCCCGAAAAGCGCGATATCGAGCGTTAAGGGGCGAATGTCTGCGTCCTTGATTTGTTCAAGGATTTCCTTGGCTTTGATGTTATTACCTTTCATGGCATTCTTTTTCAGAAGTGTCTCTACAGCGTCGGCAACGGCAACGATGTCTTCGACGGCGTAAAAGACGATTTGGGAAGTGATGAGGTCTTTGTTTTCTTTGCCTTCTTTGTTGGCGATGCCGGAAACAGCTTTCTTGATGGCATCGGCAATGTCTGCGCCAGTGCCACGTTTCTTCAGTTCTTCCGCGACCAGCTCGGGCAGCTTGCGGGTACGAATTCCCATCTGACCAAGAAATTGACCGAAAAGGGACGACGTGCGCCACGCGCGCTTCAGGCACTGGCTGGAGATGCGTCCGCGCTGGGCGCCGCCGAAGTAGCAGGTCTTGGGCATACCGGTATCGTCGCGGTTCAGGTTCGCAGGCGGGTAGTTCTTAAGCATGTGGATTTCATACAGCATGGTTATTCTTCCTCCTCAGTCTGGTTGTCGGTATTTTCATTGAAATAGACGCGCGCCCACCGCTTCTGAATGAAACGGTCGGGATGATCCCAATAAAGCAAATCCTGATAAAGCCGCGCAAAATCGGGCGAGAAACCCTGCGCCCGCGACTTTACGAGCTGGACGAGGCGGTAGAGTTTTGCCTGAAAGAGATCGTTATGCTCGTCCCAGCGAGAATCGAGCAAAGTCATGACGTGGTGGTCAAGGCTTTCGCTTTCTTTTACGCACCTGAGGCATTCTTCCAGCGGGAACTGACTGCCGCGCTCGTCGTCTTTCCATAGGCAGTACAAGGAAACGACGGCAAAATGGCGCTCCTCCTGCCACGGCGTCACGTGATCCGGTTTGAGGGCAAAGTACGCACCCAACGCCTTGACGCTGTCGGTAAGAGAGCGTCCCGCGCAACGTTTCAACAGCGTACGCTGGCACGTGTTTGGAAGTCTCTTCACGAGTTCGGGCAGTTCTTTTTTCTTTTCTTCGTTCACTTGTTTTCCCTCCTCTTTTTCAGCAACGATCCACAGTTGCGGACAAAACTGGTTTCGGCTGCGGACATGTCGCGCAAAGCACGTGCGTTGGAGGCGAAGCGCTGCGCGCCCTGATGCATTACCAAGTCTCTCATTTTTTTCAGAATATTGTCAAGATATTCCCCAGCCAATCCTCCCCAATTGTCTTGGTTTCGGTCGATTTTCGCAACGTATGGGAAATACTCGCTGAAAAGTTTTTCGTACATAACGGCATAAAACTGAGTCTGTAATTCTGTCGCGATTTCCGCGTCAAGGATTTTGCCGTAAGATGAAAAGATATAAAAAGCCATTGTCTCAATGTCTTGAAGGTCGCTGCGCAACAATCGTCCAAGTGCTGCTTCTCCCAAAAAAGAACTCGGCAGGGCGAGGCTGTCGCTCTGGGTACTCAAATATTGAGCCTGATTAGTGACCAGTCCGATCAATTGCACTTTCAAAAGACGAGACGTTCTACTTTCAGTCAACTCTTTATAATTTGCCAGAATTAAAGGCTGTCGTGTTGAACTACTGCTGGGGTCGGCGGCAGTCACAGCGCCGACGTCGCGCCAGAGCTCGCGTCCGCTCTGAGGTTTTACCGAATACCATTCTTCTTTCTTGTTTTTTCTGTAGGGAACATGAGGATCATACCAACGTCCATCTCCCTGAAAATTCAGTCCCGCTTGACAATAAACTTCTTTGACACAGAGAGCACCGTCAATTTTCACAGGGACAAAAGTGACTCGTCGCGGAAGCCACGTAAAGGCTGCCATAAGAGAGACAGTCGGGCAGAGGCTTTTAGGAATGACTTCATCGTCATTTCGCCAAGATACAGGCGGTTCACTCCAAGGGATATTTTTGCTTTCGCATTCGTCTTTGCTGATCATGCTGACGATCAACGATTCAAACAGTGTTTGACCTTCGTAGACAACATATATGCACGGAGTATTATTCACTGAAGATGGCCCTGCCAAGCCTGATGTACAAAATACATACGCCGCGCACAACGCCCTCAGAGCTTCAGCCGCAGTCAAACAATGTTCCGAACTCAGACGATGATCAAAATGAATATGATTGTTCCCTGCGGGCAGGGCATGAACGAGCACTGCGACCGGAACGGTCTTTTTATCGTACTTCTCATCATACCGCGCCTGCATAAAAGGGCGCTTTTCGTCGAACAAGTTGAAGCTGTCGCCTTCCGCTACGCACTGCTCGACATATCGTTGCAAAACGACGGGATCGAAATGCCCGCTCTCCAGAATTTGCCGGCGATCATCGATATATTCCGGCGTATAGGCGTCCATCAGAAAAGCTGCCAGCAAACGAAAGATGGAATAATTTTCCAACAGACTTTCACTGCCCAATGCTTTCAGCTCATGCGCCTGCTCCAGAAGATCGAGAATCCCTAGGCTCACAGGGCTCCCGTTCATTCGTAGAGCCGGGATCCACGGCTCGCGAAGCACGTCAAAAACAGCCATGCCATCACACTCCTTCCATCTGAATTCCAATTATATCATCTTTTATAATTTTTATACTGCCCCAGCTTGCCGTGTTGTCTTCTTCAAGTTGTAACACAAGACAGCCTTTTAACAGTTTTTCGCCCTCAAAAAAGTTTTTCCCGATAACGCCTTTTCTTTCCTCCGATTCCGGCGCGTCGAACAGTCGTAGATTGACGGTCTGCATCAACACTTGACGGGCCACGTCGGCGCGATCGGAATTTTCGCGCGCGAGGTGGAACAATTCCGGCTGGAGTAGCGCCACTCTGCGGCTGTCGGAGCCAAGTCTGGTTTTCAATGCGCAGAACTGAGAGTCTTCATCGTCTCTGAGTCCGAAAAAATGACGGGCGTCTTTGCCGCGTGCGAAGAAACGCTCGTCTTTCGGGGGGGGGAGAATGATGCCTTCGGCTTGCGCTTCCTGCAACTGTTCGCTAAAGAGCTTCTCGCTGAATTTCTGGAGTTCGCCATCATGCGATTGCTCTGAATAAACTTCCTCGATACATTGGCGCATTTCTTCGGGGACAGTGATGACATTGTGCGCCGCGAGATATTTTTCAGTCCGCTCCAGCAGAATGTGGTAGTAAATCTTTTCTATTGCCGCAAAATTGTGTTTCGGCGGAACGAGCACGTCGATTTGAGGACGGACGCAGCCGTCAGGACGTGTGGTACCGTCATGGCGGAACACGCGCCCGGCGCGCTGAAGCAGCAAATCGATCGGCGCGATCTCCGTCATCATGAAGTCAAAATCGACGTCGAGCGACTGTTCGACGACTTGCGTACACAGCAGAATGGCTTTTTTAGGACGGTTTGCTCCGGCATTCCGTCCGAATTTTGCGATGCATTCGCTTTCGATCTGCTGGCGGCGTTCGGCGGTAAAGCGCGCGTGGAACACGATCAGTTCGGTGTCTGGCGTCGCCTTTTCTTTCAGCAGCGGATAAAGCGCCTGCGCGCCTTTGACCGTGTCCATCAGCAAACAGAGACAGCCGCCGTTTTTGACCTTATCGACGGCGAGTGAGGCGACGGCTTCGCGGTCATTCATGACAGGGCGCAGGGTAAAACAATAGCGGCGCTGTATAAAAGCCTTAACGGAGCGTTCCGTCACAGTCCCGTCGCTCCTGACGGAGGTAACCAGCGGATAGTCGCCGGAAGGCTCATATTCCAAAGCGCCGGCGGCCGCAAGCAGTTCCTTCTTCTTGGCTAGCGGCAGCGTGGCCGACAGCAGCACGACCGGGATGCCGAGCGCGCGGCACCACGCGATGAGCTGTTCGATGATTTGCGCCATGTAAGCGTCATAGGCGTGGATCTCATCAACGACAAGGATCTTGTCCGTCAGCCCGAGCAGCCGCAACACGCCGTATTTGATCTGCATCACGGACATCATCGCCTGATCGACGGTGCCGACGGCATACTGGCTCAACAGGCCGCGACGCAGCGGCATCAGCCATTGGGCAAGGCTTTGACGGTCATCGTCGTCTCCAAGGCTGGCATGATGATGCTGCGCCTGGGCGTCAACGAGCCAGGCCATACTGTGAAGTAGCCGTGACGGGGCAAGTCCGTGCCGCTGGAAAAGCTCGTTGACGCGAGCGTGCATCTGATTGCTGGTCGCCGACGTGGGCAGCGCCACATAGAAGCCGTCTTTGCCGCGCGTTTCCATCATGCGGCTGACGGCGTACAGCGCCGCTTCGGTTTTGCCTTCGCCCATGGGCGCTTCAAGCAGACACAGCGAAGTGTCATGATAATCCATGCCGGCGCATTCTTTTTGCAGCGGGCGCATCCCTTCACGCGAAATTTCAGGCCAGAGTTCGCAGAAATCGTCGTATGAAGTCAGTTTCGTTCCGCTTACAAGGCCGCAGTTCTCCACGGTCCGTTTCGCGGCGGCGCGAATATCGCTCAGCGAAGGGGTTTCTGTAACGGCAAATTTTTCGAATATCTCGCTGGAAGCGAGCCAGTCGGAAAGGATGACTACCCCCATCAGGCTGAGGGCAAAGGCGTCACCGCGCCCAAAATCAGGCATGGGGGGCAACTGCGAGACCTGAAAGACCTGGCGCATTTCACGCTCCAGTTGATCCTGCGCCTGCTCCCACAGAGACGTTTCTCTCTCGATTTCACAACTTCCGCCGTTTTTTCCTTGATGATGCATGGACAGGACGCGGGTGATCGTGTCGCGCGTGTCGCGGGGGAAAAACTGCGTTTTTTTCCAGATCCGATCGAGGACCTCTTCCGAATAGAGTTCGTGGCGAAAGTGGCAGCGAACACCAGATGACGCTAAGCACCCCGCTTCTTTGAGACGCTGAACTTGCGGCAGATCGTCCGCGCTCTTCTGAAAAACCGGATGGCACTTGCCGATATCGTGGAGCGCCGTAATGTAACCGATCAAGCGGATGTTTTCATCGTCGCTGCGCCCCGTCAGGCGGCTCAATTCTTTCAAAAAAGGCTGCCCCGGGCCTTTACGCATCAGAACCTGAGCGCAGCAGCCCGTTTCGATCATGTGTCGTTTCAGACTTTTATAAGGAGAACTCTTCGCCCAGACGAGGGACGCGATGTCACTGGCAGAAAAAGGATCTTTGTCTTTCAAGGTTTTCACCTGCCTCTATTCTATTTGTGTCTATTCTAGTTATTTAATTAGTATACCATAAAAAAGAATGAATTTCAGTCTGGCGCTGCAGCAAAAGAGAAGCCCTGCGAGGAGTGACTTTTTACTCCTCGCAGGGCTTCTTGTGAGACGGCGCGGTTTTTTGTGAACTTCGCGCCGTTTCGCTCCCTATTACAATTTTTTTTTGTCTTAAGCTCACTTCCCGCCGGCTGTGATGTTTTTGATCACGTTGCAGCGGTCCAGAGCGAAGACGGCGTTGCGGACCTTGGTGCGGCGGTAGGCGCCTTCGACGATCAGCAGGTCGCCTTTGCTGCACTTGGCCAGGTCGCCGCGGTCATCGGCGTCGAAATAGCAGAGGATCGAATCGCCGCCCTCTTTCTCGGACTGGAGGAGCACGGTGTACAGGTCGCCGGACACGCCCATGTCGCCCATGCGTCCCTGCACTTGCGTAAGCGCGTTTTCGTACTGGGCCTCGAAGCGGGCCACGTTGGCGCGGTAGGCTTCTATCATCGCGTCGACTTTCTCGGCCTTCTTGGGCGAGGAAGACTGCGGCGAATTGGCGTCCGCCGGTTCGACGGGCGTCAGTTCGAGCGCGCTCTTGGGCAGCGGATCAGGCTGGTCCAGCAAGCGGCTGGCTTCGGCCAACGCCTTTGCAGGCAGCAGCGCCGCGGAGTTGGTCGTGTCGAACCAATCGTCAGGGTTGACGCGCAGGCGGCGGATGATAGCGCCATTGACGTCGACGTAGCGGTCGTAGCGGCGCTGGTATCGGGTGCCATCGTTGGAATAGCGCAGGCAGAAGTCGTTGTACTTCACGCCGGCTGCCTGGTCGGCGGGAATATCCTGTTTCACCATCAGCGCGGAGAGCCGCCGGATCTCGCTCTCCGAGAGGACGCAGCGTATCACGACGGAGATCATGCCGTTTTCGGCGTCTTTGGAGTATTCGTTGAGGTAGAAATCATTTCCCGTGCGGGTCGTATCGAGCAGGATCGGCTCGGCGGGCGCGGCGGCGAAAGCCGCGGTGCAGCTCATGATGAACAGGAACGTAAAAATCAGTTTTTTCATAGCTCACGGTCCTTTCAAATGGATTTGTAACGTGGTCAATTATAGCATGACGCGATCTCAGGGACAAAAAAAGCCCCGGTTGAAACCGGAGCTCCAAATGTCCCTCATCTGTGCGCGAGCAGGTCGAGGATGTCCTGGCCGTAGCCGCGGCGCTTGGCGATGTCCAGCGGCGTGCCGCGGACTGTTTCGCCGTTTTCCATGTCGCCTTCCCAGACCTCGCCTTCAAGCTCGACGTCGGCGCCGTTGGCGATCAGCAGTTTGATCAGGCGCGGATCGGCCTTGGCGTTCAGCGCCTCAAGCAGCATGGAGCTGTTCTGATCGGCGATGTCGTTCACGCTCGCGCCCGCTTCGATCAGTTTCCGCGCCAGCGCGTCGCCGGGATAGGGTTTGACGGAACAGGCCAGCAGGGCCGGATTGAGCTGCGCTTTCGACCTGGCCATGCGGTCCACTACGGCCATGTCGACCTTGCCGCCTTGCGCGCGGATGTAGTTGGCCAGCGCCTGAGGCTCGTTCTCGAGATCGGCGCCGGAATCGAGCATCAGCCCGAGGATGCGCCCCGCGTCCTTGTCGGTACGGCTCGCCACGACGGCGATGACGTACCCTTCCAGCTCGTTGCCTTCGGTGTCGGTGTAGGGGATGAAAGCGTTGACGTCGGCGCCCTTTTTGACGGCGGCCGCGGCGGAGGCGTAGGAACTATTCGCCCAATTCAGCGGTTCGCCGTCCGCCGCGGCGGGTTCGTCGGGACCGTCGCCGGAACGAGCGGCGCGGTCGTCGGGCTCGCTCTGCGCGTCCAACGCTTCCATAGCGACGGAATAGGCCATGCCGGAGGTGAGCTTGGGCTTGGAAGGCTCCCATTTTTTCTTGTTGACGGGCACGTCGGCGATCAGTTCGCCGTCCTCGTCGAAATAGCGGTCGTACACGCGCTGAAACTGGTCGCCGGCCTCGTTGAACCGGAAGCAGAAGATGTTGTTGGTCAGCTTTCGGGCTTTGACGAACGACACGCCCTTCTTTTTCGTCAGCCATTCGATCGTCTTCAGCTTTTCGGCGTCGCTGTAATGTCCGTTGATGACGACGGTCAGCCGCCCGCTGGATTCGTTGTAATCGAACTCGTCCAGGAAATACTCGGTGCCGCTCTTCGCCTTGACGAGCGAGATCGGCTCGTCGAACACGAACGCCGGAGCGCCGACGGCGCAGAATGCGCAAAAGAGGAGCGCAAGCAACAATTTTTTCACGGGAATCCTTCCTTTCATTCAACGTTGATTAAGTTTATTTTAAAACAGGAGCGACGAAATTGGAAGCACCGCGTTTCCCGCGTTCTTTACGATCCGCGCAGACATAAGAACGCCGCCGGTCTGGGGGACAGACCGGCGGCGTTCTTATGGGGTGTTTGTGTGTTGGAAGTGCTGTACTGCATTTCTGCCGGCATGTCACTGCGTTCCATCGCATCTGGGGGGAGACGCGAAAGCGCACGAAAACTTTGCATGGACTGCCAATTTTTTAAGGGGGAGGCGGCCCGTTGCGCCCGCTGCCGAGCAGGCAAGAGAAAAGGGAAATCCGCGACATAAGCCGCCGGGGGGAGGCGGCGAACATCCAATGAAAAGGAAAGGCTCAGAGCGACTTATGAACGAAACGGCACACCGCGGCAAAGCTTTCGTCGGAAATGACGTGTTCCACTTTGCAGGCGTCTTCCGCCGCGACTTCGCTGTCCACTCCGAGTTCTCTGAAAAAGGCCGAAAGCACCTTGTGACGATCGTAGATCCGATCGGCGATCTCCCTGCCCGCGGGGGTCAGAGTGATCAGACCGTCCTTGTCCATGAGAATGTAATTGTTCTCGCGCAGGCGCTTCATCGCCACGCTTACGCTCGGTTTTGTCACGTTCAGCTCCGTGGCGATGTCCACCGATCGGGCATAACCCAGCCGTTCGTGGAGCATCAAGATCTTTTCCAGATAATCCTCCGCAGACTGATGTATTTGCATGTCTACCCCTCGCTTTCATTCTTATAAGCTAACTTATATGATGCCATTAAAGGGCGAGTTTTGCAAGTACCATCACTGCGAAAGAAGATACAAAACCTTTCGCCGCCTCGAAAATTTTGCAGTTAAAGGAAAAACGCTTTTTCTTCCTTCAACAAAACTTTTCGGCGCGGTCGGACGAAAGGGCTGCTCCTTAAGCGAGCGCGCTTTTGAGAACGCCGCACCACGCTTCGATACGCGCGTCGGTCAGCTCGGGCTGATTCTGCGAATCCAGCGCCAGGCCCACGAACTTTCCGTCCGCGGCGACCGCGGAGTCGATGTTGTCGTAGCCTTCCACCGGCGCTTCGCCGATCAGAGTCGCTCCGGCGTCCGCAGCCGCTTCGCGCAGCTTGACGAGGGCGAGACCGAACGTGTCGGCGAAACCTTCGTGATCGCCCGTGCCAAACACGGCGACCTTCTTGCCCTTCAGATCCATGCCTTCAAGCTTGGGGAGGAACGCGTCCCAATCGTCCTGAAGATCGCCGGCGCCCCATGTGGAGGAACCGAGGATCAGAGCGTCGTACCCCGCCAGCTGCTCGGGAGAAACTTCCGCAACGTTCAGGCAATCGGCCTGAAGGATCGACGCGATCTTCGACGCAGCTTCCTCCGTCATACCGGTCGTGCTGCCGTAAACAACTGCTATGGACATTCCTATAACCTCCTGCATGAGAGACTTTCATACTATGTTAGATCACGCTAACTATTTTAGCCGGAAATCCCATTCTGTCAAGAGGCTATTTAAAAATTCTTCAAGATCAGTCGCGGCAACATTTTAAAGAGTTTGTCCGAGGTTTTGGCGCGCACGAAAAAACGATTCACCGCCATTCTTTTATCGAAACAAGCTCATGAAAACCCCGTTGACATCGCGTTCAAGTTCCTTTAGAATTCTCGCAACTGAATTAGTTTTGGCTAATTAAAAGAAGCGTACTGCACTCGTTTGTGAGAGGAAGGAGCGACGGCGTATGGAAGTTTTTCGCCACCATATCTATGAATTCAAAAAAGGATTGAGAAATCTGATCCTCCATACGGCGCCTCTCGGCGACGTGCCGGAGATCGAGCGCGCCCTTCAGGCGCAGGGCATCGCCTATCGTCTGGCCTACCTGAAAAACGGGCACGTCAACGTTTTTTTCGGCTGCCCGGACTGTATTCGCGTCCTCGAGATCATCGGCAAAAGCAGTCTCTGCGACTTCACGAAAGAAGAAGATTTCATTCTCGGCATCATGCTCGGCTACGGACGCCTCGAGGAGTGCCGGCGCTTCATCTCCCTCAGCGCACAACAGTACGGCGGAAGCTGCGCCGCCGACTGAAGCCGGACGATAACGGTACAAAGAAAAGGCGGGAACAAGGCTCATTGCGAGCTTTGTTTCCGTCTTTTCTCTTTTTCCGCCCCGAACGGCGCCCGATAAAATTTTTGTTACGGCGTATCAGCTGTGACTTAAGGAGTTCATGGTTCGCCAGCCGTATCCGGAACGGCTTCCACCGACTGGATCACGGCCATGCCGCGCCAGACTTTCACGGTTGCCCGCAGACGGGACTGCCGCGCCGCTTCTTCGAGTTCGCGCGCCGTGTTCTCTTTGACGTAAAAGCGTTTCAGTCCCTCGCCGTAGTCCATCTCCGCCGCCGTCGAGCCGTCGGCGCGCTCGGCCAGGTACTTGGCGGTCCCTTTCAGATACGGGCCTTCGGGAACTTCCGCGAAAACGCCGCTGGGAGCCCACAGCCCCTCTTTGTCCGGCGCCAGCGCCACGTACCATACGCTGAGGTCCGGTACGGCGTATTCCGATCTTTTCTCGTCGGGCGCCGGAAACAGCGCCAACGGCACCGACTCGGCTTCGAAGCTGAGCGCCACGTAATCGCCGCGGAACAGGTCGCGCGGGTCCACTGGACGCACCGCCAGACGCACCTCCGCGCCAAAGCGGGTCACGCAGGCGGGGCGCAGCGGCAGCGCCAGCAGGATCAGCACGGGCAGCAGCGATGCCGCCAAATATTTAAAGTTTTTCATAAGCGTCGCCCTCCTTGTCGCGCTTTGCCTTTGTGCGGCGCGCCGAACGTTCCCACCAGAATCCGGCGATCAGGCACAGCAGGCCGAGCCCCGAAAACGTCGCCGCCTTGGACATGAAGCCGAAGAAATGGTCCGCAAAGTAGCGCAGGACCAGCAGGGCGAGGAACAGGCCGCCCAGCCGCGCGCCCCGGTAAAGCCGCCAGCCCATGACAGCGGCCGTCAGCGCGGCCGCGCCGTTCGCCGCCAGGCGCAGCGCGTTCAATTCCTGCGCCGCCGTTCCGTCCAAAACGCGCAGACAAGGAAAATCGTACCAGACTTCCGGCACCGACAGCGCCACTCCGGCGGCTCCCGCCAGCAGCGTGCCCCAGGCCGACAGAACATCGCGCCATTCTTCCCCGCGCTTCGCGCGCGAGAACGCCGGCAGCGCCGCTCCGGCGGCGAAAAACGCAAGCAGCGCGGCGGTCAAGCCGAAATACTGCGTCAGCCGCGTGAACAAGAAAAAGATCGTCATCTGCACGTTGAAATTGAACGCGCGCAGGTTCCAGCGCATCTGCCGCCACAGCCACCAGAGCGCCAGCAGCAGCGCCCCCGGTAAGACGTCGCCGCGGAACGAGGCAAGATCAGGGGTTCTTTCCCAGAAGAAAAACACTCCCTGCCCGGCGACGTAAATCAACGAAACAGCCTGCAGCAGATACATCTGCCAGGCGTCGCGGAAGATCCGCACCGCCGGGATCAGCCCCAGCGCCCACCAGCCGAACGCCGTGGACCAGTGCCCGCCCTGATGGTACATCTGCGCGACCAGGAAGATGCCGCCGCCGAAGATCAGCCCGGCCAGCAGACGCAGCGCCCGGGCTCCGGACGGCGAATCTTTTTCGCAGAAGCAGGCCGCGCCCATCGACAGCGCGTACGCCGCGAGAACCAGCGCCGTCCGCAGCAGGCGCGGGATCGTCCACCAGTTGGCCGCCACCGCGCTGATGGCCCCCAGCCCGACCAGCGCCGCGCCCGCGCAAAGCAGCGTTTGCGCGAAACTGCGCGAGCGCGCCGAGTAGAGCGACGCGATCCGCGCCGCCGAGTCCGCGCCGATCAGACCTTCCTGTTGCCAGACCTGCAGTTCTTCCCGCAAAAAGTCCAGCTTTCGTTTTGAAATAGAGCGAGTCATCTCTTTTCCGGCTCCCTTCGCGTTCATGAATCGTCTCGCGGCTTCCGGCCGACGTATACAGCTTAAAGCATTTTCTTCCGGCGCGCAAGATGGCGCAAACACCCGTGGCGGTATAACGTTTCCCAACGCTTTAAGTCCGCCGCCGCGCCGGCAGTTCGGCGCACGGGGAAAGCGGGGCGCGTGTCGCGGCAAATCCTCGTCCGTCGCATTAAAAATTTTGCGTTCGCGCTATTTGCACCAAAAGAAAAATAGGTTTCTATGGAGAGGCGGAATTCACGATAATTGTATTTTAATCATATCACGGTATAATAAAAGGACTCATCATGGGGAAAACAACGCATTAAGGAGGATTGTCCATGCGGATTGTGGCCTTGATGGAGAATACCTCAGGGAAAGAATGCTGCCGCGCGGAGCACGGTTTGAGCCTGTACATCGAGACGGATCGCCACAAAGTGCTGTTCGACGCGGGCGCCAGCGGTCTGTTTGCGAAAAACGCGCTGGCGCTGGGCGTCGACCTCGCGGCCGTGGATACGGCCGTGCTGTCTCACGGGCACAGCGATCATTCGGGCGGCATGACGACGTTTTTCCGCCTGAACGATCACGCCAAACTTTACGCGCGCGCGACGTACGACCGGCCGCGCTACAACCGCGACGGCAAATACATCGGCGTGGAACCGCGGCTGATCGGCCATCCTCGGATCGTTGCCGTCGGCGAGGATCGCCTGCGCCTTGACAACGAGCTGACCATCGCCAGCTATGCGGGCAAGCCCTGCGAGTGGCCCGTCGATACCTGCGGCATGATGATGGAGGCCGGCGGCGTGCTGGTGCCGGAACAGTTCGGGCACGAACAGTACCTGCTGGTCAGCGAAGGGGCGAAAAAGGTACTGATCAGCGGCTGCAGTCACCGCGGTATTCTCAACATCATGGAATGGGCTTCGAAAGAAGGGGCTCAGGCGGTCGTCGGCGGATTTCACTTCAAGGACGTGCCGGAAGATCAGTTCCGCCGCATGGATGCGGCCGCGGCCGAACTGAAACGCTGGCCCGTGACGTACTACACCTGCCATTGCACAGGAGTGTCCCAGTATGATTACCTGCGGCAAAAGATGGGCGAGCAGCTGCGCTATCTGGCGGCGGGCGATGAGCTGGCGCTTTAGGAGCGGCCGTACGACGGACAAAAACAAACGAAAAGCGGCGCGGGGCCGGTTCGAAACTGTTCGAACGTCCCGCGCCGCTTTTATTCGTCCGCGATCGGGGCGAACGGTGGAACGATATCTTTCGGCAAAAATTTTTCGGCGCCGGCACGCCGGTTCGACGCGCTTCTCCGTCGGTTTTGGAAACTATTCTGCAACTCTTTGCAAACCAGCATTTTTTTCTACGTTGTATCCTACAAAAGGATGCAAGTACCGTGTATAATATTTGAAAGTCAGAAAAGGGAAGCCGATGAAGATCAAAAAGCACTGACAGTATCAAGGAACGTTCCAGTGCAGGGGGGATTTTCCGTGCGCAGAAAAAGTGTGTTTGCTCTTGCGGCCGTGCTGACCGTGGCGGCGGGATTATGGCTGTATCGGAAGTTTGCCGCGCCGCCGGTGATCCGCGCGTACACGACGATCCCGGAGAAGGAAGCGGCGGTGCTGTTTCAACGCTTTACCGATTATACCGGGTTGCGGGTCAGCTTTTCACGACTCTCGTCGGGCGAGATGTTGAGGCGCGTCATCGCCGAAAAGGTTTGTCCGCAGGCCGACCTGATCATTGGCGGCCCGGCCGACATTTACGATGCCGCCAAACGCGAAGGCGCGCTGGCCCGGTATGTTCCCGAAGCGGCCAAGGCCATGCCGGTCGGGTATCGCGATCCTGACAATCGCTGGTTCGGCATCGGCGTGACGCCGTTGTGCTTTCTCGTCAACAGGAATTTTATCGAGAAGAACGGGCTGAGAATGCCCGATTCCTGGCAGGATCTGCTTGACCCTGCGTATCGCGGGGCGCTGCAGATGGTTGATCCCCGCGCGTCGGCGACGGCCTCGGAACAAATCTATTCGCTCGTGCGCATCTACGGCGAGAGAGAGGCTTTCGAGTACCAGAAAAAGCTGGCGGAAAACGTGCGCGCATACGCCAGAAACGGTGTCGGCGGCGCCATGCCTGTCGCCTTGGGACAGGCCGCTGCGGGCGTGTTCTATTACGTGGACGCGATGAGCCTGAAGCTGGAAGGTTATCCCGTGGAAATCGTTTTCCCCAAGGAGGGCGTGACGTATGCGGTGGACGGCTGCGCGCTGCTCGACGGCGCGGCGTCCCCCGAGGAGGCGAAGTATCTGTTGCAGTGGCTGGCGTCGCAGGATTTCGCGCGCAGCCGTATGGAGCAGAAGCCGTGTTACCTTCCCGCTTGCCCTGAGCTGCGGGAGCTCAACAAGCTGCTCGATCTGAATTCGATCAGGCTGCTCCAGTGCAGCGTGCCGTGGAAAAGCCAGAATCGCCTGCGCCTGATCGACCGCTGGACCAGCGAAGTGGCGCGGAGCGATCAGCTGAAAGACTCCCAGGACACGGTGCGGAGCGCCTCGGTTCTGCAAAAATAACCGTTGAAAAACAAATCGCGGCAGTCCGCCGGAACTTTCCCGGCGGACTGCCGCGATTCGTTTGTGAAAATCTTTCAGGACGTGAGGGGATGGTAAGCGCCGGCGGCGAACATGTCGTCGAGAAAACGCTTTCCGGTTGCCGTTTTGAAAATACGTTCCCTGACCTTTTCGGCAGGCCCGTGACAGTCAAAACCTTCTTCGAAGACGTTGACGAGAAAGTCGGCCTCGACGAGGATCTGATAATCGGCGCCATCGATGTCGCCGTAGGTGTGATGATGGGCGATCAGATATTTGACGCGCTCGATCTGCGCTTCGCCGTAGCCGCCGAGCTCGCGCAAGATCGCCTCGGCGACGCCGGGCCCCTCCCGTTCCTGATACTTGCCGTGCCCGTTGCCGTGCGTGGCTTCGGCCTGATGAATGCCGATGTCGTGGAGAATGGCCGCCGTCTCGAGAATGAACTGCGTCTCCTCGTCCAGTCCTTCCAGTGCGCCGATCGCCGCGGCCAGATCGTGGACCTTGACGAAATGCTGGATGCGCCGGGCATCGCCGCGGTCATAACGGATTGCCGCAGCAAGCAGGCGCGCGTGCTTCGGATTCATTCCAACACCTCCTATGGCGTGGTGCGCCAATTATGCTGAATAGGCAAAACAGTAACGACTGTTTCACAAATAAATTTCGCTCTCAGCCGTCTCGCGCCAGGCGGCGTTTCAACGTTTCGATCTCGGCGGCGGTCAGGCCGATGCCGCGCAGATAGCGCTCGGCGGCCCGACGAAGCGGTTCTTTGGGAGTCCTGGCAATGGCATGGCAAAAAGATTCGATGCCGTCGTCCACATGCGTGACGTAGCGGGGCTCGCCGCGTTTCAGGTGGTAATAGTTGACGAAGCTTTGGCCGTAGTCGTCCTTCAATTCGTCCAAGGAAGCGTCGAGCAGCGCCGCCAGCAGAAAGCTGACAAAACCGGCGCGGTCCTTGCCCTCGGCGCAGTGAATCAGATACGGGGCGGGGCGTTTCGTCATGAAACGCAGTTCCTCGGCCAGACCGGCGCGAAAGGTCGCGTGCTCCGGCGCGGCGGGCAGGGCGCGGGCGATCACGCGGCCGCCGCGCCAGAGCATGCGATAATACGGCGACCGGCAGGCGGGGCTTTCCATGTTCTTCTTCAGACGTTCGGGCGAGTTGGCCAGGTTCAGCACGGTGCGGATGCCGGCTTCTCGCGCCAATCGGTCGGCGTAGGGGGCGCGCGGGCGCTCCGTGCTCGAGGGAATGCTGGAGCGGTACAGAGAACCGCGCCTCAGGCGCCCGCCGCGAACTTCGCGAAAGTTGGCGAAAACGGCGTCGCTGTCGTAATCGCCGCGTACATCGGTGGCCCGCAGGCGCTCATGCGTCTTGGCATCGTCTCTTTTCTCGAATGGAGTCGGCATGACCCGTAACGATTCGAGCAGGCGATCGTGCGGATTCCGCCCGTCGTCTTTCGGCGCCGCCGGAGCGCAGCCTGCCGCGAAGAAGCTCTCGCTGACAGCCAGCATCAGCGAGGCGGCACAAAGCAGCAACAGTTTTTTCATTGTTTCCTTTCATCCTTTCCGAAAAGGAGGCACAGGCTGATTGTATCACAGCGGCGCCGCGTCGGTTTTGCCGCCGCGATGTTCCGCGTGGAACATCGCGGCGGAACGCGAAGTGTTAGAATAAAAACAGTGAACGTTCCAACCAAAAACGGGAGGTCCTGAAAGATGTCTTACGAAGAAATCCAAGTCCTATCGGCACAGGCTGTCGGCGAACTGCTCGCTGTCGCGCGCACGGAACCCGGCGATATTTTCGTGGTTGGCTGCTCCACCAGCGAGATCGGCGGCTTCCGCATCGGCAAAGAGTCGAACGCGGAAATCGCCAAAGCCGTTTACAGCGGCATCATGCCGGCGCTGCGCGAACGCGGGCTCTTTTTGGCGGCGCAGTGCTGCGAACACCTCAACCGCGCCCTGATCGTGGAAAAGGCGGCGCTGCTCCCCGGCGCGGAAATCTGCAACGTCGTGCCGCAGCTGCACGCCGGCGGCGCGTTCGCGACGACCGCCTACGAAAATTGCGAACGCCCCGTCGCCGTCGAGCACCTTCGTGCCGCCGCGGGCATGGACATCGGCGATACGCTGATCGGCATGCACCTGCGCGACGTGGCCGTGCCCGTGCGCGTCTCCGTGAAGAAAATCGGCGCGGCCAACCTGGTCTGCGCGCGCACGCGCCCCAAGTTCGTCGGCGGCGCGCGGGCCGTTTACGACGACGCGCTCTCCGGCGGCGATATTAAGCGGTAAGCCCAAGGCCCCCTGAATAAAACAGTCATCGAAAAAAGGCGATCCAAGCTCCGCGCAAGCAAGAGATTAAAAATCGAAAAATTCACTTTCAGTCTCTTGTGATCCCATACGGTTGGGAATAGCCTATGACATTCCTTCTTCGGGGCCATCATGCCCCGCATGTGGGAAACTCTCCTGCACGCCCTGCGCGGACGCACATGACAGGATCGGCGCAGCTCAACGGAGCAAAGAAGCGGTCCATGTTTCTCGTTCGTCTTTCTCTTGCGATCTGCAGATTCCATGTCACCGAGACTGAGTGGGGACATCGGCTATTCTCCTTTGCTCGATGGGCGCGTAAACTGATTTACCAGTTGTGGCTGATTCTCGCCGTTGCGTTCGATCTTTCGCATTTCACCCGATCGGGCGATGTGGAATGGCGGCGGATAGGGTATAATGCGACTATGAAAGATCGTCCGCGGCGCGAATGTGCGGGGCTTCCAAAACTGGAAGACAAGGGGAGATCGGCATGGGGCTCTTCGGCAAACTTTTCGAGAAAAAGATCTGTTCCATCTGCGGCGGCGATATCGGCCTGCTCGGCAACCGCAAGCTGGCGGACGGCAATCTGTGCAAGAAGTGCGCCCAGAAGCTTTCGCCGTGGTTCGATGAGCGCCGCGAGAGCACGGTGGCGCAGATCGACGAACAGCTTCGGGACCGCGAACGCAACCTCGAGGAACTGCGCGGCTTCTCGAGCTCGCGCGGAGTCGGTGACGGCGGGCGGCTGATGATCGACGAAGCGGGGGGACGTTTTGTCGTGCTCGAAGACGCCGATGACGACCTGCTGGCCGTCAATCCCGACCTCGTCTCTCTGGCGCAGGTCGAGCGCGTTGAGCTGGAGGTTGAGCACATCAGTCACGAGGAGAAGCGCATGATCGACGGCAAGAAGCAGAGTTACGAGCCGCCGCGCTTTCTTCATTATTTCGACTTCTGGGAGGTCATCACGACCAGCCATCCGTGGGCGAAGCGGATCCGCTTCCGTCTCAACGGTCCTTCGCTGCCGCTGCACGCCGAAGGCATTGCGCGCCGTCAGCCCCATCTCGACGCGTATCACGAGGTAAAAGCGCACATCGAGCTGCCTCCCGCCGGGCTTCTTGCCGACCTCGGCCTCAACGCGCCCGTCGAGCTCGATTGCCGCACTCGGCAGGAGCTGGACGAGTGCGACCGCTGTTGCGAAATGCACGCGCTGATCCAGTCCTTGCTGGACGCGTCGCGGGCGGATCATAAAAACTGAAAGCCAGTTTGGCCGGCATCACTTCAAAGGAGAGATGAGAATGGCAATTTACTGCACATCCTGCGGAAAGAAGTTCGAAAACGACGAGCAGCACTTCTGCCCTTACTGCGGCGCGACCCGTCCCGTCGAACAGCCCAAGCCCGTCGTGAAGACGCCTCTGCAGACCGACCCCAAGCGCGTGCGCGTTGGCGAAGCCGCCGCGGTCGTGGCGCCGAAAAAGGACAAAGCGTCGCGGAAGAGCCGCTTCTGGTTCTGGCTGGCTGTCGTCGTCGTTGCCGCGGCCGCGGTGGGCTGGTTCTTCCCCGCAAGCCGCGTCCCCTTCCAGCGCCTCTTCGCCGGCGAGCCTTTCAGCGTCGTTTTCGACGACACCGTCAAGCAGATCGCGGCGCTCTTCGGCCGATAAGCGGTCCCCGCGCGAAGCTCCGCTGAAAACAGACGGCGTGGTCCCGCGCGGGACCACGCGAATGAAAAAAGTCCGATGCCTTAAGGCATCGGACTTTTTGCTACGCTTCGCCTGAAGATGCGTCGCATTGTTATATTCTAGTTGTAATTATAGAGATGTAAAAACACTCTGTGTATTGTCTTCCGGCGAGGACTTCAGGCGAAGGGAGGTGATACGATGGAGTTGTGGAAACTGCTGACCGTTCTGGCGGCGTTGGCGGTCTCTTGGTCGTCCGGCGAACCTGGCGGCGCGGCGAAACGCGGCGTGAGAACGGTCTTGGAAGCGTTGCGCGTTCAGCGTAAAACGGCCGGGCTCGACGTTCGGCAGCTGGAAGCGCTGCGCTGCCGCTGCTGCGGCGCGGCCGGCATGGACGCCGTTTTGCTCGCGAAGCTGGCGGAACTTCAAGCGCGCTGGAAAGAGCGTCTGACCTTTACCAGCGGACGGCGCTGCGGGCGGCACAACGCCCGCGTCGGCGGCGTGCCGCGCAGCCGCCACCTGACCGGGCAGGCGGCCGACGTGGCGGTCGCGGCGCGGGAACAGGCGCGTTTCTGCGCGCTGGCGCGGCGGCTGGGCTTTCGGTACGTGCTGCCGGATCCGCGGCGGAATTACGTGCATTTGTCGCTGTAGGCAAAACGAAGAAACTTCCGCAAAAAACAACTGGGGATATTCATACTCGTTTTCGTTAAAAAGAGCACAGGTTCTTCACCCTTTTCAGAATGCCGAAGACGCGTCGAAGACTGCATGAAATCGCGTGCCGCACGCTTTTTGCGGCCCGGTCGCGCGCCGGCGCGGTTTTTGACGACGCGCCCGTGACTTCGCTCAAGGCGGAAGTGACCGAGCGCACCTCCACCATGCTGCTGAACAACGAATAACCGTGAAAACAAGAGCGGCGTCCTACGGGGCGCCGCCATGAAAAGAGATGCAAAAAACAGGCGCCCGAGACGAACGAGTTCGAACCGTTCGCTTCGGGCGTCTTTTATACAAAATCAGCTTTGCCGGACGGCAGGGCTGATTTTTTTGTTCTTGCGGCTTACTTGGGCGCGGCCGTGCACCAGTTGATGAACCAGACGATATTGGGCAGGCCGACCAGATCGATCAGTACCGCGCCGCAGAGCGGCACGATAAGGAACGCCTTGTGCGACATCACGCCGTAGCGTTCGCAGACGGCCCCCATGTTGGCGACGGCGTTGGGCGTGGCGCCCAGACCGTGGCCGAGGAATCCGGCGCACATGACGGCGGCGTCGTAATCCCTGCCCAGCAGCGGGAACAGCACAAAGACGCCGAGCGCGGCGATCAGCAGCGTCTGGAACAGCAGGATGCCCATCAGAGGCAGCGCCAGATCGTACAGATCCCAAATGCGCAGACTCATCATCGCCATGGTCAGGAACACGCCGAGGGCGACGTCGCTGATCAGGTCGACGCATTTGGTGTTGATCTTGACCAGATGGAGATGATCGTTGAGATTGCGGAAGATCACGGCCACGAACATGGCGGTGACGTAGCCGGGCAGGCTGAAGTTCGTTCCCTTGGTGAAGCGGGCGATATAACCGGAGAGCAGCGAGCCGAGCGCCATGATGACGAGCACGAGGCACAGCGATTTCATGAAGCCGTCGGCAGTGACCTCGCTGCTGCCGCCTTCGTGCATGACTTCGGCGGCGCTCTTCTGATAGATGGCGTCGTCGCTGGCCTGGATGTCGACGCGGTTTTTGTCGATCAGCCATTTGCAGATCGGGCCGCCGAGCAGGCCGCCGGCGATCAGACCGTAGGTGGCGGAAGCGATGGCGACGGCGGCTGCGCCGGTGACGCCGAGATTCTCGGTCAGCGGTCCGAAGGAAGCGGCCGCGCCGTGCCCGCCTTCGAGCGAGACGGCTCCGGCCATGACGCCGAGGGCGGGATGGATACCGAAGAGCTTTGCCAGCGCCGCGCCCGCGCCGTTCTGGACGACGGCGAGGATCCAGCAGAAGACCAGATAGACGATCAGCGCCTTGCCGCCGCGCCGCAGCAGGGCCAGACTGCCGCCGATACCGACGGTGGTGAAGAAGGCGAGCATCATAGGCGACTGCAGCGAGGTGGTGAACTTCACGCTGGCGCCGCCGTTATGATGCAGGACAAGGGCGAGGATGGCCATGAGCAGGCCGCCGACGACCGGCGCGGGGATGCAGAACGTCTCGAAAAAGCGCAGGCGGCGGCGCAGCCCGTAGCCGACGATGAGCAGCAGCAGGGCGACGGCGGTGGTCCACAGCGCGTCGAACTGGATGGACAGAACGTTCTCCGCAAAACTCCATGACATTGACGATCACTCCTTGGATGAAAAGGTGATTTTCGGGCCGCACGGTCCGAATGAATCGAAACCTTAAAATCGAAAAAATTTTATCATATTGTTAGATTCAATACAATGAAAAATTCGCGGCATAAAATCATTTGAAAGGCGATAACGCGCCGCGCCGCCGGCGAGGGAAAAGCCGTTCGTTGCGGAGAGCCGCGCAGGGCCGAAGACTTGCATAGTTGGTAATAAAATGTTTAAATGACAACAGGAACGTGTCGGCGGCGCGCCCGTCCGAAAAAATTCAAGGCGGCCGCGGGGAAGCGGATCTTCGTAAAAAGACTTTTTCGGAGGAGTGATGACCATGGCGCAGCTCACGGGCTGGATCGACGGCGGCGCGTCGGTCTTTTACGGACGGATCGGGTGGGACGAGCGCGGTCTCGTGACCGAACTGACGCCGCTCGGCGGCGCGGACGAATGCTCGTCGGACGCCGCCGTGATCCGGGCGGGGCTTTTCAACGCCCATTCCCATCCCGAGCAGTCGATCTACGCGGATATCGTCGATAAAGAATGGGATCTGGGCACGTGGTGCCGCCGCACGATCTACCGTTATTCCACGGCGATGACGCCGCGGCGGGTACGTCTGGCCTGCGAGCGTGCCTTCGCGCGCATGATGGCTTTCGGCACGACGAGCGTGATGGCGAGCTATTATCTGCACGGCAATCGCGGCAACGAACTGGACCGTGAAGTGCTGGCGGCGGCACGCTCGGTGGGAATCCGGCTGATCTTCGGCCGCATGAATTACGACGTCGTCAACGAAGACGCCTTCGCGGGCAAAAAGGCCTCGCAGCGCTCCTATTACGAGACGCCGGAAGTTGCGGAGCAGTATCTGCGCGAGCTGACGGCGCTCGAAGACGAGGCGCTGATGATCTGCCCGGCGTTGCACAGCATGCACGCTTCCACTGAAACCGCGATCGCGCGCGGCATCGCGCTGGGCTGGGAGCTGCGCCGTCCCGTGCAGTTCCATCTCTCGGAGGATCGGGGCGACGTGGAGCTGTCGCTGAAACGGCACGGCTGCCGGCCGATGGCGTTTTTGCAGCGCCTGCTGGACGAGGGGCGCGTGCCGTCGCTGTCACACGTGATCGTGTCGGACTGCTGCTGGCTCGACGACGAGGAACGCCGCCTCATCGCCCGCAACGGCATGAAGGTTGCGCTCAACGCGCGCATGAACGCACGCGTGAAAACGGGCTTTCCCGACGTGCCCGCGCTGCTGGCCTCGGGGATCCCGCTGTGGTGCGGCACCGACGGCGAGGCCAGCAACGACGATCTGAACGTGCAGGGCGAGCGCGAGTTCCTCAAGGCGCGTTACCGCGGCGTGATCGACCCGAAGACGATCGAGGGATTCGGCCGCCAGCGCTTCGACTTCGGCGCCGGATATATCGGCGCGCTCGGCATGGGCGGCTGGGCCGACCTGCAGGTCGTCAAAAACGGCGCGGTGCGCGACGTATACGTGGGCGGGCGCAAAACCATGGAAGACGGCCGTCTGCTTGGGCTGGACGTGGAGCGCGACGTGGAGCGCCCGCTGCGCGAGGAAGTCGCCGCGATGACGGCGGCCGCGGCCGAGCCGGAGGCGTAATATCGGTTGAATCAGCCGTCCCGCGACGGCGGGAGGCATTTTTGTGAAAATCAAGGAGGTTTTGTCACACATGTCTGTACTGATCGAATGCGTACCCAATTTCAGCGAAGGGCGGCGTCAGGACGTCATCGAAGCGATCGTCGCTCCGTTCAAGAACCGCAAGGGCTGCTACCTGTTCGACTCCCGCGCCGACGAAGACCACAACCGTCTGGTTGTCTCGCTCTGCGGCGAGCCGAACGCCATCTGCGACGCCCTGATCGAGGCCGGCAAGGTCGCCGTCGCCACCATCGACCTGAACACCCACAAGGGCGCGCATCCGCGCATGGGCGCCGTCGACGTGATCCCCTTCACGCCCGTCAAAGGCATCACCATGGAGGAGTGCGTCGAGCTGTCGCACCAGTTCGCGCAGCGCTTCTACGACGAGCTGAAAGTGCCCGTGTTCTATTACGAAGATTCGTCTGTGCGTCCCGACCGCACGCGCCTCGAGCAGGTGCGCAAGGGCCAGTACGAAGCTCTGAAAGAGCTCGTCAAGACCGATCCGAGCCGCGCCGCCGACGTCGGCCCCAACGAGCTGCATCCCACCGCGGGCGGCACCGCCATTGGCGCGCGCAAGTTCCTGGTCGCCTTCAACGTCAACCTCAACACCACCAACGTGGAAATCGCCAAGATCATCGGCAAGCGCGTCCGCGCCAGCAACGGCGGTTTCTCCTGCGTCAAGGGCATGGGCGTCGACCTGCCCGAGAAAGGCCTCGTTCAGGTCTCCATGAATCTCGTCGATTACGAAAAGACGGCCATGTACCGCGTGCTCGAGTTCATCCGCATGGAAGCGGCCCGCTGGGGCGTCACCGTCAACGGCACCGAAGTCTACGGCATGATCCCCGCCGGCGCCATGCTCGACAGCGCCGCCTACTACCTGCAGGTCGACAACTTCCACAACGAGCAGGTGCTCGAGCTGAAGCTGCTCGACCTGATGCAGCAGGACTAAGGGAGGCTCCCGCGATGATCCTTCATGAGATGACTCTTCCCGCTTTCGTCACGGAACTGGCTTCCAACTCGCCCGCGCCCGGCGGCGGCAGCATCGCCGCGCTCGGCGGCGCGCTGGCGGCCGGCCTCGTCTCCATGGTCGGCGAGCTCACCCGCGGCCGCGAAAAGTACGCCGCCGTCCAGGCCGACATGGACGCGCTCTGCGCCAAGGGCAAGAAATACGCCGAAACGCTGCTGAAGCTGATCGACGAGGACACCGCGGCCTTCAACGACTTCATGGCCGCCATGAAACTGCCCAAGGACACCGACGAACAGAAAGCCGCCCGCAGGGCCGCTATGCAGGAGGCCGCCAAGAGCACCGTAGAAGTGCCGCTGCGCACGCTGAACCTCTGCGCCGAGGTGGCCAAGCTGGCGCTCGTGGCTGTGCGGGAGGGCAACGTCAACGCCGTAAGCGACGCCGGCACCGCCGGCCAGTTCGCCCGCGCCGCCGGCACCTGCGCCGCTTACAACGTGCGCATCAACCTGCTCGGCATCAAGGACGAGGCTTACGCCGCCGAAAAGCGCGCCGCCATGAACGCCGCCCTGAGCGTCATCGACGCCGCCATGTCCGATCTGACCGAGCTGATGGAAAAAGCTCTGAGCTAGCGAAAGGCGGAAACAAAGGCCACCACGGAGACGTGGAGGCACGGAGAAAGTCAAAGACCTTGCCGCGGCTTCGCCGCGAAAAACGGAACTGGCGTGACATCACGGCAAAGGCACGACGCTCGGTTGGGCGTCGTGCCTTTTTGTCGGTACTGATTTTCAATTATGATGGTCTCGTCGCGAAGCGGCAGTTCAAGCCTTTCTTTTGTTTTTCTCCGTGCCGCCGCGTCTGCGTGGCGGCTTTTGTTTCACAGCGCGTATTCGAAGAGACGCACGGTCGTGTCGCCGAGGTCGTCGTAATGGACGCGCCGGGTCCCCGCGAAGGCGAAGCCGGCTTTGAGGTAGAGCTTTTCGGCGGCCAGATTGCCTTGGGCGACGTCGAGGTGGACGGCGCGAAAGCCCCGCGCGCGGGCGCGGTCGAACAGAGCCGCCAGCATTTCCAGCGCCGCGCCTCGGCCGCGGAAATCCGGGTGGACGGCAAAGAGGTGCAGGACTGCGATCTGGTCGGGAGCGGCCTCCAGCGGCCACGGCGAGCCGAGGTACATCTCGTCCTCGCCGGCGGTGACGGCCATGGCGGCGGCGAGGCGGCCGTCTTTCCAGCCGGCGAGGATTTCGCCGGCGGCGAGGCGCGCTTTCAGGTCCGCAGCGGCGGGATAGACGCCGAGGTGCCAGTCGGGACCGTATTCGTCGTGTTCCTGCGCGCGGCAGACATCTTCGTAAAAGCGCCAGAGCGCGTCGAATTTTTCCGCGCCGGCGGTGCGTATCTGACCAATCATGGGCGTTCTCCTTCCCGGCGAACGAGCGTCACTCGACGGCGATCCAGTAGCGCTGGATCGTGCCCGAGCGCCCCATGCCGGCGTCGTCTTCGATCTCGTTTTCCAGCGCGCCGCCATTGGCGGCGATCGTGCGCGCCGAGGCGACGTTGGCCTTGTCGCAGGTGAGGAGCACGCGATCGAGGTTCAGCTTCCGGCACTCTTCCAGGGCGAGGCGGAGCATCTCTGCGGCGCAGCCCCGGCGCCGCTGCGAAGGCAGGACGCTGTAGCCGATGTGCCCGCCGAGGCGGAGCAGGAAAGGCGTGAGGCGGTGGCGGATCTCAAGGATGCCGACGAGCGTTTCGTCCTCCGTTCTCACGGCGAGGAACACCGAGGAAGGGACGTAACCGTCGTCGTACTTTTTCGAGAGCCGATTTTCGAAGTCGAGCCATTCGGCGTAGTTTTCGACGTCTTCGAGCCCGGCGCAGCCGGCGAAATATTCGCCGTTTTCCAGAAAAACACGGCGGTAGTCCATGACCTGCGCTTCGTGCGTCGCGTCCGGCCGGACCAATTTCAGGCGATTCATAAGGGTCCTCCTCCTCTGGCGATGTCCGCGCCGCGGCGGAATTTTGCCGTTCATTATAACAGCGCGTTCTCGTTCCGGCAAGCGCGCGGCGATATGGCTTGACTAATTCCGCGGCCGATTGTTAAGATTCATTCAAGGCTTTGGCACAACCTTCAACACTGCACAAACTGAACAGGCCGTCCCCTCGGGGATCGGGCCGGGCCGCCGCGGCGCGGTAGCGGACGACGATCCGCGGGACGGAAGCGATTCGAGCGCGTCCCGCGGATTTTTTCGTGCTTCGCGAAGCGGACGGATTTCATGAAACCATCCGTTCAGGAGGAAATTGTCATGGATCGAGAAAAACGCGTCGGCGCGCCGGAAAAAAATCAGTTCGAAAAAATCGCCACGCGCGTTTCCGTCGTCTGCGGCGCGGGCAATCTGCTGCTGGCGGCGTTCAAGTTCGCATCCGGCGCGATCGGGCATTCCGGCGCCATGATCAGTGACGCCGTTCATTCCACCTCCGACATCCTCGGCAGCGTCATCGTCGTCGCGGGAGTCAAGGCCTCGGCGCGGCCGTCGGATCGCTCGCATCCTTACGGGCACGAGCGGCTCGAATGCGTGGCGGGGCTGATCCTCGGCGGCATCCTGGCGGCGGTCGGACTGTTGATCGGCTGGGGCGCCCTGGAGAAGATCTGGAGCGGCGCGTACCGGAACATGCCGCAGCCGGGCGGCATCGCGCTCTTCGCGGCGGCGCTGTCGATCGCCGTCAAGGAATCGATGTTCTGGTACACGTGGCTGCGGGCGCGGCGCATCGACTCCACGGCGCTGAAGGCCGAAGCGTGGCATCACCGTTCCGACGCGCTGTCGTCGGTGGGCGCGCTGATCGGCATCGGCGGCGCGCGCATGGGATCTCCGGTGCTGGAACCGGCGGCCAGTCTCGTCATTTGTCTGTTCATCGTCAAAGCGGCGATCGACATCTTCAAGGACGCCACCGACAAGATGGTCGACCACGCCTGCGACGAGGCCACCGAACGGGCGCTGCGCGAGTGCGTGGCCGCTCAGGCGGGCGTGCGCCGCATCGACCTGATGAACACGCGCGAGTTCGGCAGCCGCGTCTATGTCGACATTGAGATCGGCGTGGACGGCCGCTGTTCGCTGGCCGCCGCCCACGCCGTCGCCGAAAGGGTCCACGACGCGGTCGAAACGAACTTTCCGCAGGTCAAGCACGTGATGGTCCACGTCAATCCGCTTTGAGTTCTCGCAGAATAAGAGTCGCCGCGGAGCCTCGAAAAAGATATCGTTTGTATGACATGTTTTTTACTCCCTTGCAAACACACAAACGAAGAAAAATGTTCCACGTGGAACGCTGAAAACGTTTCTTCTTTTGCCGCAGACGGCGGCGATTTTTTTCTTCGCGCCGCGGCGTCCTGGCGGTGGACTTTGCGCGGCTTTGCCCTTAAACTGATGCTGGGCGTAAACGATCCCGATCTGCAAAGGAGGTCTTTTTCATGCGCGATTTTGTCTTTTCCTATCCGACCGTCACTTATTTCGGCGCGGACGCCGCCGTTCGTGCGCTGCGGACCGAACTGCCCAAGTACGGCCGCACGGTGATGCTCGCCTACGGCGGCGGTTCCGTCAAAAGAAACGGCGTCTACGATACGGTCATGAAGCTTCTGGGCGAAGCCAATAAAGACGTGGTCGAGTTCAGCGGCATCATGCCCAACCCGACGTACGCCAAAGTCCAGGAGGGCGCGCGCCTCGCCCGAGGGAAGCGTGTCGATTTGATCCTCGCCGTCGGCGGCGGTTCGGTGAGCGACTGCTGCAAGATCGTGGCCGCTCAGGCCCTGACCGACGAAGACCTGTGGGAGATGAGGTTCCGCTTTCAGGCCGCCCCGGCGCAGTTCATCCCCCTCGGCGTCGTCGTTACCGTGGCAGGCACCGGCTCCGAGCAAAACGACATCGCCGTGATCACCAACGAAGAGAAGAAGATCAAGGCCGGCATGACCGGCGCGGCGCCGTCCTTCGCGGCGCTCGATCCCGCCTATACGCTCTCCGCGCCGAGGGCGCAGGTCCTTTCGGGCGCGTTCGACACGCTCTCGCACTGCATGGAGAGCTACTTCGGCAAGCCGCTCGACGACAACCTCACCGACGAGATCGCCGAGGCCGTGATGCGCCACGTCATCCGCAGCACGCGCGCCCTCGTGAACGATCCGGGCGATCTGCGCGTGCGCGGCGAGCTGATGTGGGCGGCGGCCATGAGCGAAAACGGCCTGCTCAAGATCGGCAAAGTCACCGATTTCCAGGCCCACCAGATCGAGCATCAGGTCGGCGCGTACACCAACTGCAACCACGGCATGGGGCTGGCCGTGATCCAGCCGATCCTCTACCGTCACCTCTACAAGGCCGCGCCGCAGCGTTTCGCCCGCTGGGCGAAAAACGTCTGGGGCGTAGCCGACCGCGGCGACGACCGCGAGACCGCTCTGGCCGGCATCGCCGCGCTGGAACAGTTCGTGATCGACGTCGGCTTGCCCAACAGCTTCCGCAAGATGGGCATCGCCGACCGCTCCTTCTACAACGCCGTCGCCCGCAGCACCAACATCAAGGAAGGCTGCTGCCGCCAGCTCACCGTCGGCGAGATTTTCGACATCCTCACCGAGTGCTATTGAGCCGGGCGCGGTCAGTTTTAAACAAAACCGACCACGGAGAAGCGGAGAAAAGCGAAAACTGAATTATTAATGACAGAAAGAGAGCCGATGGTCAACGTGACCATCGGCTCCTTGCGTCCCGATCTGCTTCTTGTTTTTCTTTGTACCTCTGCGTCTCTGCGGCGGTCTTTGTTTAAAACCTTACCCTACGACGTTGGCGACGATGACGCCGAGATAACTGCCGAGCACATAGCCCAGCGTGCCGACCAGCAGCGCCGGCCCGACCAGGTCGAACCAGCCCTTGGAGATGGCCATGGCCGCGGCCGTTGTGGGGCCGCCGACATTGGCGTTGGAGGCGATGATGAGGTCTTCAAGGTTGAAGCGGAAGAGCCTGCCGAAGAAAAACGTCACGATCATGTTCATGACGATGACGACGCCGGCGTAAGCGAACAGGATCGGCGAGCTGGAGACGATCTCCATGATCGAGGCGGACGCGCCGATGACGCCGAAGAAGATGTAGATCAGAAACGTGCCCGTCTCGCTCGCGCCCGGCGCGTTGCTGAACGCGCCGGGGAACGACGTGGCCAGGATCATCGTCACGGTGGTCATCACCAGGTACTGGTTGCCCAGCAGCTGATTGGCGATCGACAGCGCCGTCGAAGCGGCGGGAATCGTCCTGCTGAAATACGCGGCCAGCGTTCTCGACACGGCGACGATGATCGTGGCGGCGGCGAAGTTGAAAGCGATGTGCTTCAGCCCTACCGGCTTCGGCTTCCAGTAGTCGGCGGCGGCGTTGGCCGAAGCGGCGCCGCTCTCCACCTTGTCGACGAGCGGATGTTTGTAGTGAGTGCGGAACCAGACGATGCCGGGAATGGCGATCAGCACGAAGAAATAGATCGCCATCAGCAGATTGTCGGCGACGACGCCGGCGGAGATCAGCTTTTTGTCCGTCAGGAAGGCGTCGGCCATGGCCGTGAAGTTGACTGAGCCGCCCGTGTACGTGCCCGCGAACATGGCGGCGAAGGCTTTCAGCTCCGGCACGTATTTGCCGAGCGCGAACGCCCCCAGCAGCGCGCCTGCCGCCGTGCCCGCCGCGCTGAGCAGGAAAACGATCAGCAGCTTGCCCGTCTCGCGCCCGATCGTGCGGATATCGCAGTTGAACAGCAGCAGCGGCACCGCCAGCGGCACCGCGTAGTTCCACACGTTGTCGTATGCGGGCGCGTCGGTGGGGATCACCTGGAAATTGGCCAGGATCATCATCATGAGCAGGGCCAGAACGCACCCCGTCACCTTGCCGGCCCATCGGTACGTCTGCTCCAGCCAGATGCTCAGCGAAGCGACGCCGACCATAACAGCCCAAAGGCCCCACGTGTCGTCGGCGCTGATAAAAGACATAAACGTTCCTCCTTAAAAAATAAAGTTGCGCAGCGTCTCCTTCTTTCGCGAAGGCAGTCTCGGAAACTTCCGCTCATGTGCCACACGAGCCGTTGAGTATTATGCAAGGCACTTTTAAAATGTGTTGATCGCTCTAAGACGGCGCCGCGAGAGCGAGGGGAAACGCTCATTCGAGATCGCTTTTTCTCCGAACGGAGGGTGACGCCGGACTGATCATTCAGACGGCTCCACGCATTTCGTTTCCCTCATGCCGCATCAGTTTTGTTGAAAGCTCTTCAGCGCCGCGGCGATGCGGCGTACGCCCTCGGCCATCTGGGCGTCGGTCTGGCGCGCGAAGGTGAGGCGCAGCGAGAACTCTTCCCCTTCGTAGTTGGGCGTGAAACACACGCCGGGGAAAAAAGCCACGTGCCAACGGTCGCGGGCGCGCACGGCGAAATTCATGGCCGAAACGCCGCCGTGCAGGCGGCACCACAGGAACATTCCCCCCAGCGGCGTTTCCCACGTCAGCCATTCCGTTGGGATCTGTGCGCTCATCAATTCAGTCAAAAGCCGGCAGCGTCGCTTCAGATCGCGACGTAGCTCGTCGATGTGCGCGTCGAACTGAGGATGTTCGAGCACGCGCGCGGCGGCGCGGTGGAGCAGGGCGGGATAACACAGCGCCGTGGCCTTGAGCGTCATCACGGCGCGCTCGACCAGCTCTTCCGGCAGCACCAGCCAGCCGATGCGGATGCCCGGGGCGATCGTCTTGGAGAGGCTGCCCATGGAGATCGTGCAGTCAGGAGCCAGCGAATGATAGGAAGGCGGCGGCGCGGCGTCGAAGTTCAGCTCGCGATAGGGATCGTCCTCGACGATGAAGAAGCCGTGCCGGCGCGCGATCTCCGCGACGGCGCCGCGACGTTCGGGCGAAGTGCAGCGCCCCGTGGGGTTCTGAAAGTTGGGGATGACATAAAAGAAACGCGGCCGGCACTTTTGCGCCAGGTGTTCGAGTTCGTCGGGCAACGGGCCGTCGGCGTCCATGGAGACGCCCGCGAGGCGCGCGCCGGCTTTGGCGAAACAGTCCAGCGTCTCGGGAAACGTCGGCGTTTCGCTCAGCACCGCGTCGCCGGGATCGACGAACAGCTGTGCGAGCAGATCGGCGCCGCCGGTGCCGCCGTTGGTGACGACGATCTGTTCCGCCCGGATGCCGGCGCCGGCGTCGAGGCGGTTCTGGCGTTCGGCCAGGGCTTCGCGCAGTTCTTCGTCGCCCTGCGAACCGGGGTAAGCGAGTATCTGCGGCTCCTCGGCGAGCAGCTTGTCGAGGACGGCGCGCATCAGGCCGCGGGGATAAAGATCCGCCGCGGGCTGCCCGGAGTTGAAAAAGATCATGTCCTTCGCGTCGCGCAGATGAAAGGCGTCCATCATGCAGCGTCGCAGGTTTTGGGCGCGATGACTGAGTCTGTATTCCATGGTCAGGCCTCCTGACTGGGTTTTTCAAATTTGCGCCATTATAACATTTCCATGCCGGCTTGATAAATATCCGGCGGAGAGAACTCATGTCGCTTCATGCGAACGATCCGTGCTAGAATGAAACAAAAAGGAAAACGAACGCGGCTTGCGCCGCGCGGGATCTGATGAAAAAGGAGAGGTTCTGATGACTTTGAAGAAGATCGGTTTTGTCGGGCTGGGCGTGATGGGGAGAGCGATGGCGTCGAACCTGATGAAAGCCGGTTTCGAACTGACGGTCTCCAACCGCAGCAAGGCTTCCGCCGAAGCGCTGCTGGCGTCCGGCGCGGCGTGGGCCGACAGTCCCGCTGCGGTAATGCGCGCGGCCGACGCGGTGGTCACGATCGTCGGCTATCCGCGCGACGTGGAGCAAGTCTACTTCGGCGAAAAAGGTCTGTTCGCGGGCTTTACTCCGGGCAAGCTGGTCATCGATATGACCACCTCGTCGCCGCTGCTGGCCGCGAAAATCGGCGCCAGAGCGCGGGAACTTGGCGGCGAAGCTCTCGATGCGCCCGTTTCCGGCGGCGACGTGGGGGCGCGCGACGCCAAGCTGACGATCATGGTCGGCGGCCCGGAAACGGCGTACAAAAAGGCGGAGCCGCTGTTCGCCGCCATGGGCAAGGAGTGGAAGCTGCAAGGCGCGTGGGGCGCGGGGCAGCACACCAAGATGGCCAATCAGATCGCCATCGCGTCCAACATGATGGGCGTCTGCGAAGCGCTGGCCTATGCGCGCGCCGCCGGGCTCGACCCGCAGTCGGTACTGGCCAGCATTTCCGGCGGCGCGGCGGGCAGCTTTTCGATGAGTAACCTGGCGCCGCGCATGCTGAAAGGGGATTTCAAGCCCGGTTTTTACGTCAAGCACTTCATCAAGGACATGGGCATCGCCCTTGACTGCGCCAGGGAAATGAAGCTCGATCTGCCCGGTCTGGAGCTGGCCGACAAACTTTACCGCCGTCTGGCCGACGAAGGCGGCGAGAACGACGGTACGCAGGCGCTGTATAAACTGTACGCGCCGGAACGCAATTAGCGAGGCGCTTTTACGGAGCGCGGCGACCAGCCGGAAGATTTTCGGCCGCTCGCCGCGCTCCGAGCGTTTTGTGCCGAACGAAAAAGAGGCGCTTGACAGATCGAGAAAATAGAATTAGAATAATTCTAGAAAAGGGGCGAGGCCATGACAAAATACGCTCAGGGAATTCTGGACATCGTGAACGCTTCGCGCAGCCACCTGACGGCGGAACAGATTTTCTGGGAGCTGAAAAAGACGCGGCCCAAGGTCGTTCTGGCGACGGTGTACAACAATCTCCACGCGCTCTGCGCGCAAAAGCTGATCCGCCGCGTTCACGTCGAAGGATCGCCGGAGCGCTACGACCGGATCGAGAAGCATGATCATCTGATCTGCCAGAAATGCGGCAAGCTGACGGACGTGACGCTGGCCGATCTGACCGGGGGGCTGGAAGAGCAGCTGGGGGAACGCGTCACGTCCTATGACCTGAAAGTCTTTTACGTCTGTCCCGAATGCCGCCGCAAGGCGGAGGGGACGGCACGGTAAGCGCGTGTGTGGGAGGGCTGGCGGTCCTGCCGGCAGCCAGGGGGAAATTTTCCTCCGTCCGGGGGGGACGGAGGAAGACATGTTTTGAAAAGATCAGGGGGATCATTGGAAATGGCGCAGAACAAGTACGAAGGCACTCAGACGCTCAAGAACCTGCAGGCGGCGTTCGCCGGCGAATCGCAGGCGCGCAACAAGTACACCTATTTCGCCTCGGTCGCCAAGAAGGAAGGCTACGAGCAGATCTCGGCGCTCTTCCAAAAGACGGCCGACAACGAGAAGGAGCACGCCAAGATGTGGTTCAAGGAGCTGGAGGGCATCGGCGACACCAAGGCCAATCTGGCCGCGGCCGCCGAGGGGGAGAACTACGAGTGGACCGACATGTACGACGGCTTCGCCAAGACCGCGGAGGAAGAGGGGTTCCCCGCGCTGGCCGCCAAGTTCCGCCTTGTCGCCGCCATCGAAAAGCATCACGAGGAGCGCTACCGCGCTCTGCTCAAGAACGTCGAGAGCGGCGAGGTCTTCCAGAAGGGGGAAGTGAAGATCTGGGAGTGCCGCAACTGCGGCCATATCGTCGTCGGCGTCAGGGCGCCCGCCGTGTGCCCCGCCTGCGCCCATCCGCAGAGTTACTTCGAGATCCACGCCGAGAACTACTAGGGAAAAGGCGAAAATGTGAAAACGGCCGGAAGCTGACGAATGAGCGTTCGTCAGCTTCCGGCCGTTTTTTGTTCCGCGTGGAACGCGGGTGTTTCAGCACGCGAGCGCACTCATGCGGAACAGTCCGTCGCCGAGGCGCTGCGCGCGGATCGCGAAGTCGAAGCGGTCCGCGTCGACGCACATCCAGAAGTCGTCCTCGGGAAACACGTCCTGCCGGGCGGGGTCGAAGAACTTCTGCCCTTCCGGGTCGGCGCGCACGGCGGCCAGTTCGCGTTCCATGTCCAACATTTCCCCTTTGAGCCGCGCCGCGATGTAGCGAGCGCACAGGAGGTCTTCCGGCGTGCCGGACACGCCCGCCAGCCCCATCGCCACCAGCGACACCCGCCCGGGATCGCGGCTGCGGATATAGCGCGCGGTGGCCGCGGCGTTGACGAGGCTGCCGGCCACGATCTCCGCCGCGCCGGAGGCGGCCGCCAGCCCCTGCGTGCCGGCGCTGGTGGTGTGGATCACGGTTTTTCCACGAAAATCCGTGCCGCGCGTCTGCGACGGCGAGTTGCCGAAATCGAACCCCGGCAGGATCGCGCCGCCGCGCTCGCCGATCAGCACGCTGCCGGGATGCTCGCTTTTCAAGCGGCGAGCCTCCGCCTCGGCGCCGACGGCGAAAATCGCTGCCGCGCCGCGCGCGAACAGCCAGGCTTCCAGCGAAAAAGCGCGGAACACGTCGATGACGACCGTCAGCCCGCGGGCCCGCCGCGCGCCGTCGAGCAGTTCGAGAATTTGTATGTCCATCGGATCCCCCGCTTTCGTGGGATTGTGCCGCCGCGGATCTCTTCCGGGCGCGCCTCCCGTCCATTATATGATGAGCGGCGCCGTCTGGGAATGGGGCTCTGGGACGGGCGACGTGCCCCGCGCCGAAAAACGTCCGGCGAAAGCGCAGGCCGCCGCGTTTTTCGCTCTGGAGTAATGGCGCTGCGGCATAAAAACGGCGGCAAGGCCTTTCAATTTCGTCGTTTTTTTGTATTATTATGCTGAAACGCGGGCGAATTTGCCTTCTAAGGAAAGGGGGAACATGGTGTGAAAACGCTTGGGGCTCCGCAGGCGGTGACGGTGCGGCAGATCGCGCAGCTCCATAATTTCAAAAAATATACGCGTCTTGTCGCCGGCGAGGAAGGGCTCGACCGCCAGGTAGCATATACCACTGTCTGGGAATCGCCGGAGCTGGCGAGCCGCCTCGAAGGGCAGGAGTTTGTCTTCAGCGTGGGGTATTTGGCACGAACCAATCCGCCGCTGGCGCTGGAAGGTTTTCGGGCGTTGACGAACGTCGTGTCGGCGATGGGGTTCAAGCTCGGCCCTCATATCGACGAAATCCCCGATGAGTTCATCAAAATTGCCGACGAGAAAAACGTTCCTCTGTTCGAGATTCGCGCAGACTGCCAGTTCAGGTGGCTCATCCAGTCCATCATGGCCGAGATCAACCTCTATCAGGCCAGCGTTTTGATGGAAGTGAACCAATATTTCCACGACCTCTACGAACTGGCGATGAAAGACAGCCGGGATTCCGTCCTCTTGTCGCAGCTTTCCGAGCGGATCCGCGCGCTCTGCTTCCTTCTTCCTCCCGACCTGCAGGAACCCATATGGCCGCAAAAACAGCAGATCGGGCGAGCTGAAAACACGCTTTTGCAGGGGGCGCACGAAGTGTTTCGCAAGGCCTGCGTGACGCAGGGAGAGTTTCATGAGCCTCCGTGGCATGTCTTCCCTCTGACGGGCAAGAACTGTTGTCTTGGTTATCTGGTCGTGCATCATAAGCCGGCTCTGGGCGACAAGGAGCGTCTGATGATCCAACAGCTGCAGATGAGACTGACGATGAAGTGGAACGAGCGCTTCGAGGATACTCGCCGGACGCTGATGAGTCTGTGGAACAGCCTGCTCTACAATCCCAAAGATAAAAGAGAGTTCATCAGCCGTACGCTGGAGCGTTGCGGCCTGGACACCGAACAAGCGTTCCGCGTGCTGGTGTTTTCGGCCCGGCCGGGACTGGACGAGACGTTTCGGCGGGGAGCGCAGTTCACCATGGGGAGCCTTGGACGTCTGATCCCGCATAAGATATTGCTCTGGGTGACTCCCTTGGAATGCGTGCTGCTGTGTTCGTCGACCGGCGGGCAGAAACTGCCTCAGTATATGATCAAGGCCAAAGAGCTGCTGGCGACCGACCCATCGGCCGTTTTGTCGGTCGGACCGTCGGTAAGGAGGATCGAAGAGATCCGCGACAGCTACCGCATGGCGAAAAACTGTTTTCGCGCGGTCTGCAGCCGATGCGACAGTCCGGGAGCGCTCCTTTGCTGTGACGATTGGCTCTTCGAGCTCTCCCAGATCGAAGGAGCGGATACGCTGGAAAGCCGCCTGCTCGTGAAGAAAGTTCTTGATCCTCTGCTTCGGTATGACCGCGACCACGGCAATACCGCTTTTCGGGATACGTTGAGGGCAATGAACCGAACGGAAAACCTAAGCGAGGCGGCAGGGGCTCTTCACGTGCATGAAAACACGCTCCGTTACCGCGTGCAGCGCATGAAGGATTTGACGGGCCTCGATTTGTTCCGTTACAGAGATCGGGCCATATTGGCCCGCGCGCTGTTCTGTTTTGAAATGAGCCGGGAATGATTGACGTTCATTTCAGACGATGAAACAGCCTTTGAAAACAGGAGAGAGCACTTTCATTTTTTACTTATTGGTTTGCCTCCGGTATTCTTGAGATGGTAATCAAAGAGGTCGCTTCGGTTTGCTCTCGAAGTGACCTCTTGTTGTTTTCTACAAAATTTGTTTATTATTTCTGTTTGTTTGAATAAAGACGGTAGTTGCGTTTTCTATTAATATTAGACCAGCTATCTAAGTAATGAAATGAGTGTAAGCCATGTGAGAAGAAAGCGGCAAGCGTATCGTAAAATTGTTTGTCGCTCTGTTTTGAAGATCTTGGGAGAGAGAAAATGTTTGTCGGTTTTATTGATTAAATATGAATTATAATATTATTTATAGCGCCAAGAAGGCTCTCTCACGAATATAGATGATTTTCCGATAACGATGAATAGGGCGGAGCTTTTGGTCAGGAAGGATGTCATGAGCTGCGAAAGAGCTCTCAAACGAGAAGCAATATTGTCCTGCATCACCATATAAAGCGCATTCTTTACATGGATCCATAAGTCATAAGTCTTGGAAAGGAGTTGGAGCGAAGATGACAGGCAAGTTGTTCCCGCGGAGTTTTAAGACGGAATATCTCACGGCGGTCCAAGGCGAGGGTATTTATATTTATGACAAGGAAGGAAAGAAATATCTGGATGGATGCAGCGGAGCTTTGATCTGCAATTTGGGACACTGCAACGAAGAAATTATCGAAGCGGTGATGGCGCAAATGCACAAAATAGAGTTCGCCCACACGTCGCGCTGGCGTCTGGACAGCGTCTCGGAAGCTGCGGAAGAAATGGCTTCGCTGGCACCGGCGGGCATGGAGTATGTGTGGTTTACCTGCGGAGGTTCCGAGGCTATCGAGGCGGCGGTCAAGCTCGCGCGCCAGTACTACACCGAACGGGACGGGGGGTACTCCAGCAAGTCGACGATAATATCTCGGTGGAACGCTTACCATGGGAGCACTTTGGGTACTATGGCCATCGGCGGCTCGATTCCCAGGCGGCGCATCTACGCCCCTCTCTTCAAAGAAAATCCCCATATTGCACCTCACTATTGCTACCGCTGCCCCTTCGGTCTGGCGCATCCTTCCTGCGATATGCGCTGTGCCCGTCAGCTCGAGGAGGTCATCAAGCGCGTAGGCCCAGGCAATGTCATGGCGTTTATTGCCGAGCCTATTGTGGGCTCCTCCGTGGGGGGCTTGGTGCCGCCGGACGAATACTGGCCTTTGGTGCGCGAGATCTGTACTAAATATGACATTTTGCTTATTGCCGATGAAGTGATGACGGGCATGGGGCGCACGGGGAAAAACTTCTGCGTCAATCACTGGGGAGTGAAGCCCGACATCATTGCGACCGCCAAAGGTATGGCGGCAGGATACATTCCTACCGGCGGCGTGATCGCCTCGAACTGGATTGCCGAAGAGATCCAGAAAGGGACTGGAGCCTTTACTCATGGACACACCTATACGGGGAATCCGTTGAGCGGAGCCGCCACTGCGGCCGTGATCAAGTACATGAAGAAACATAAGCTGGTGGAGAACGTAGCTACATTGGGAATCAAATTCGGCGAGGGGCTCAAGAAAATTGGCGAGAGCAATCCTATCGTGGGCGATGTCCGCGGCAAGGGTTTCATGTGGGGCTTTGAACTGGTTCGGGACAAGGCTGCAAAGACGCCATTTGCAAAGAATGTCGGCGCTGCTAACGTGGCAATGAAAGAATGTCTCGCTCGCGGGCTGGTCATCTACCCCGGCGGCGGGATGGTCGACTCCATTGACGGCGACAATTTCCTGGTCGCTCCGCCGCTGATCACCACATCGGAGCAGATCGACGAACTGCTTGAAAAACTTGAATTGGGACTTGCGGCCGCCGCGGCGAAGCTGGCATAGCTGAAATCTTTCCCAGCGCCGAAAGGAATCGGGGAAGGCGTCTTATGCACAAGAGGAAAAGGCGTTTTTTCGCGCCTGATGGTTCCACGAGTTCGAGCGTATCATCCATTATTCCATTTTTGAAGGAGGCATACTATCCATGAGAAAAACGAAGATCACGTTGATGGCGTGTGCATTGGTTTTCGCCATCGTCAATTCCGCCCTCGCTCTTGACTTCGTCACCATTGGCTCCGGCGGCGTGGGCGGCACGTATTATCCGCTGGGCGGTTCCATGGCGGAGATCCTGAACAACGCCAAGATTGACGTAAAAGCGACTTCCCGCGCCACCTCGGCCTCTCGCGAAAACTGCCGCCTGCTGGCTCGCGACGCCGTACAGATAGGCATGGTGATGGGTTCCACGCTGTGGCAGGCCTATACGGGCACTGAAGCCTTCGAAAAGGATGGCAAGCTGGATCTCTACATCCTCATGAATATGTACGCGGCCCCCCAGCATATTGTTACTACCGGCAGGACGGGCATCAAGACCTTCGAAGACCTGAGGGGCAAGAGGGTCTCCGTAGGTGCCCCCGGCGGCGGAGATCAGGTGTTGACCAACCTCATCCTTGCAGCGGCTGGATGGGATCCAGAGAAAGATATCAAGCGGGAGCAGCTGACTCAGCCTGAGGGCGCTACCGCTTTGGTAGATGGCAACATCGATGCGGTATTCTGGAACTTCGCGGCTCCCGGTTCGGCGGTGCTCGAAGTGGCCGCGGTGCGCGACGTAGTATTGATCCCGATTCCTGAGGACGTGGTCAAGAAAGTATGCGAGGCGAATCCTTTCCTGTTTTCTTACACTATTGACAAGAATGTATATAACCAGGCAGAAGACTGCCTAACCGTAGCAGATGGCAACTTCCTGGTGGTCAACGGCAAAATGAAGGAAGACCTCTCCTATCGTCTCGTCAAGACCATCGTGGAAAACCGCGAGGCTTTTAAAAAGGTAACGACCCAGGCGGAGCACTTCAATCCCAAAGAGGCCAGCGTAGGTATCATTCGCTTCGCTTCCGGCGCCGTAAAGTATTTCAAAGAACAGGGGTTCGACACTCTCAAATAAAACGTGCCAGCCTTCGCAAGAGAACAGGATTCGGTGTCCCGGAAGGGGGCTGGAAAACTCTCCCGGCCCCCTCTTAATTTTTTAAGGAGGCATTTCATGGTAGAACCGCGTTTGCAGGAGAGGGAGTCTCAAGTCGGTCCTCCGAAAACCGAGAGGGTAAAAATAGACAACCCCGAGGAAGCCAAGTTTCGAATTCTGTCGGGCTGGCAAAACTATTTGCTGTGCGGCTTGGCTCTTTGTGCGTCCTGCTTTCACCTTTATACGGCTTATTTCGGCCAGCTTTCGGCCATGTATCAACGAGCATGGCACTGGATGTTCATCAGCGCCATGCTCTTTCTGCGCTACCCCTGTACGAAGAACCGCCCCAAGAACAAGGTCGACCTTTGGGATTGGGTGCTGATCGCCCTTTCCATCGCAGGGTGCCTCAATATCCTCCTCAATTTTGAGGATATCGCCATGCGCGAGGGAATGGCGATTCCTTCGGATATCTGGATAGGCACAATCATGACGCTGTTGGTGCTTGAGGGAGCTCGGCGTTCCATGGGCTGGCCTCTGCCCATCATGGCTGCTGTGGCTTTGGCCTATGCATTTTGGGGCCCTTATTTCCCGGGTATGCTGGCCCACGGGGGGTTTCCCCTAGAGGAAATAGCCCCCTTTCTCTATCTGAGAACCGATGGGATTTTTGGCACTCCCTTAGGCGTATCGGCCTCGTTCATCTTTCTGTTCGTGCTTTTCGGAGCGTTTTTGAACTTGTCCGGAGCCGGGCAATTCTTCATCGATTTGGCCGTAGCGGTAGCGGGACGCAGTCGTGGCGGTTCCGGCAAGGCCGCGGTAATTGCCTCCGGCCTTATGGGCATGGTATCGGGGAGTTCTTGCGCCAATACAGTGACCACCGGCGCTTTTACCATCCCTTTGATGAAACAGTCGGGCTATAAGTCCAATTTCGCAGGGGCTATCGTAGCGGCGGCCTCCACGGGAGGGCAAGTCATGCCGCCGGTCATGGGCGCGGCTGCCTTCATCATGGCTCAGTTTTTGGGGATTGCTTATTGGGATATCGTGGTGGCGGCAGCCATTCCCGCTACGCTTTACTTCATCTCCATCATTGCCATGGTACACTTTCGTGCCGGCAAACAACGTATGGCAAGCCTTAATGCCGACGAAGTGCCCAGTATCCTGAAACCCCTTCGGGACGGATGGTTTCTGCTGGCGCCTATCATCGTACTGGTCACGTTTCTTGGCAAGGGATTCTCGCCTGTCAAGGCCGTGTTCTGGTCCATCGTGATGCTCATTGTCGTATCCTGGTTCGGCAAGCCTGAACACCGTCTGACGCCTGCCCGGATACTTCAGGCTCTCATTGCGGGAGGTCTCGGCGCCATCGAGGTGGCGGCGGCCTGCGCGTGTTCCGGCATTGTCATCGGCGTGATCTCCATTACGGGCGTGGGACTGGCTTTTTCATCCTACGTGCTGAGTCTTTCCCGCGGTATCCTGCCGCTGGCGCTATTCCTCACCATGATAGGCTCCATTATATTGGGCATGGGCATTCCAACCACGGCGCAGTATATCATTACTTCTACTTTGGCAGCTCCGGCGCTCTACGAGATGGGAGTTCCGATGATATCGGCCCACTTGTTCTGTCTCTATTTTGGCGTTTTGGCCGATGTGTCGCCTCCTGTGGCGCTTGCAACCTATGCGGCAGCCGGCATAGCGAAGTCAAACCCCATGAAGACGGGCTATACAGCTTTGATGACTGCGGTGGCAGGCTTTTTGGTCCCCTATATGTTTGTCTACAATCCCTATTTACTGCTTCAGGGCGATATCTGGCACATCATTATTGGTTGCGGTACCGCCTTGGTTGGCATCATAGGACTTTCAGCGGGCGTCCAAGGTTTTTTGGTTGACGATCTGAACGTTTTGGAACGAATGGCCCTTGTCTCCGTGCCGTTTTTTGTCATCTATCCCACGCTGACCAGCAATGTCGTAGGCTGCGCCATTATCGCGACGCTCTTTCTGTGGCAGAAGTACCGTCAGCGTGTAAATCTCGCAGGGGAGAAATAAGGGGTTCGCAAAGATCGGACGAAGGAGGAAGAGAAATGGCACAAAAGATAATCAAGCCGGTCATGTCGGCCGATGAAGCCGTAAAAAACGTCAAAGGCGGCATGTCCGTCATGATCGGGGGATTCAACTTCGGCGGCGTTCCCTACACGCTCGTCGAAGCGCTCGAGAAAGCCGGCACCAACGGACTGACCATGATCTCCAACGACACGAGTTACGCTGACGTCGGGCACGGCCGGCTTGTGGCCGCGGGACAGATCAAAAAGGTCATCGCCTCGCATATCGGCATCAACAAGAAGACCGGTGAGCAGTACAACGCCGGCACGCTCGAACTGGAACTCGTTCCTCAGGGAACTTTCGTCGAGCGCATCCGCGCCGGCGGCTTCGGTCTGGGCGGATTCCTGACGCCTACCGGCGTCGGCACCAAAGTGGAGGAGGGCAAGCAAGTCATCGAAGTGAACGGCAAAAAATATCTGCTCGAACTGCCGCTGCGCGCCGACGTGGCGTTGATCCGAGCTCACACGGCCGATCGCATGGGCAACCTGACCTATTTCGGCACGAACCGCAACTTCAATCCCACCATGGCCACCGCGGCCGATCTGGTGATTGCCGAAGTCGATTCGATTGTCGACGTGGGCGAGCTTGACCCCGACAACATCGTGACCCCCGGCATTCTGGTGGACATCCTGGTCGTGAAGGGAGACAACTATTATGCTGCCCGTACTTAACGAAGACGTCGTCCGCAATCGTATTGCCAAACGCATCGCTCTGGAGTTTGAAGACGGCGACGTGGTCAATCTCGGCATCGGCATCCCCACGCTGGTCTCCAACTTTGTGCCCGAAGGACGCCGTCTCATCATTCAGACTGAAAACGGCTGTCTCGGCGCTGGCCCTGAGCCCGAGCATAAAGATTACCGCTTTATCGGCGCCGGCGGACGCTTCCTCACGCCGCTGCCCGGCTGCTCGTTCTTCGGCAGCGACATGAGCTTCGGCCTGATCCGCGGCGGACATGTCGACGCCACCGTTCTCGGCACGCTGGAAGTCGATCAGGAAGGCGACCTCGCCAACTGGATCATCCCCGGCAAACTGCTGCCCGGCATGGGCGGAGCGATGGATCTCGTCGTCGGCGCCAAACGCGTCATCGTCGCCACCACCCACTGCGATAAAAAAGGACATTCCAAAATCCTCAAAAAGTGCCGCCTGCCCCTGACGGCGGTAGGCGTGGTTTCCCTGATCGTCACAGAGTTCGCCGTGTTCTCCATTAAAGACGGCAGAATGACCCTGCTGGAAATCGCGCCCGAAGTGACCAAGGAAGACGTCCGCGCTCACACCGAAGCGGACTATGCCGAGGCTGAAAGCATCACGCAGATGAAAGGCACGGAAGTGTCAGAAACGGAGGCGGTGAAATAAAATGAGCAACCCCGTTATTATCAGCGCAGCGCGTACGGCCGGGGGAAAGTTCGGCGGCGCGCTTTCCAAGATGAGCGGCCCAGAATTGGGTGCCATCGCACTCAAAGCGGCAGTTCAGCGTGCCGGCGTCAGAGGCGAGGACATTGACGAAGTGATCCTCGGCACCGGCTGGCAGGCCGGCGTCGGCGCCAACCCCGCCCGTATCGCCATGTACGGCGCCGGCATCTCCAGCTCCGTTCCCGCGTTCACCGTGAACATCCGTTGCGGCTCCGGCCTGCGCACCATCATGCTGGCGGCCGACCGCATCCGCCTCGGGGACGCCAAAGTCATCGTCGCCGGCGGCATGGAGAGCGCCTCGAACGTCCCCTATCTTCTGCCCAAGGCGCGCTGGGGCTATCGCATGGGCGAACAGAAAGTTCTCGACGCTCTGCACAAAGACGGCTTCTTCTGCCCCGTCGCTCAGCACCTGATGGGGGAACTGTGCGAAGAGATCGCCGCCGAGTACAAAATCTCGCGCCGGGAACAGGACGAATTCGCGCTCGCTTCTCATCAAAAGGCCGCCGCCGCTGCGGCAGCCGGACTTTTCAAGGACGAGATCGTTCCCGTCGCCGTCAAGGACAAAAAGATGGGCGAGATCGTCTGCGACACCGACGAGATCTTCCGCGCCGATACCTCGCTGGAGAAACTCGCCAAACTCCCTCCCATCTACAAAAAGGACGGCGGCACGATCACCGCCGGCAGCAGTTCGGCCCTGTGCGACAACGGCGCGATCGTCATCGTAGCCGACCGCGAATGGGCGAAAGAACGCGGCCTCGAACCGCTGGCCGAGATCCTTGGCTACAGCGTCGCGGCGCTTGACGCCGAGCGTTTCCCGCTTGGCCCCGTTGTCGCCATGCCCAAGGCGCTGTCCAAAGCCGGACTGAAACTGAGCGACATGGATCTGATCGAGATCAACGAAGCGTTTGCAGCCCAGGTCATCGCCTGTCACCGCGAAATGCCGTTCGACATGGAAAAGCTGAACGTCCACGGCGGCGCGATCGCCCTTGGGCATCCCATCGGCGCGACCGGCGCCAAGATCGCGACTACGCTGATCAACGCGCTCGGGCAGCAGGGCAAGGAGCTCGGCATCGCTTCCGCCTGCATCGGCGGCGGCCAGGGCGTGGCCATGGTGGTGCGCAGAATCTAATCGATCGGCAGCATGATCATTTTCAAGAGCACTTCTCAAACTCGGTGAGAGGTGCTCTTGAATTCTGTACGGGCTGACGGCGGCGGAGCGGTGTATCGCAGCTGGTACTCTTTCTTGGTAAAAAGCATTGGCATAGTTTGCAGGGAGCGGCAAGGAAGTTCAGTCGCTCAGAACTACCTCGACTGCTGCGCAGTTCGCTTTGTGAATCTTCCTCGCAGCGCCCTTGTGTTCAGTCTTTTAATTGAGAAATAGTATGGGTCTATTTTCGCCAGGCTGTTCATCTGAGGGACTTAGCGCAGATGAGAGCGGTGCTTTCGCGTTTTTTGTCCGATCTGAGCTACCACCCGCGTCCGCCGCCTCCACCCCCGCCGCCTCCGGAAAATCCGCCGCCGGAGCCGCCTCTGCTCCCCGAAGACGAACCGGGGGCGCGCGCGGCGGCGCCGAGGCTGGAAGAGAAGCCTTTGGAGAAGTCGCTCAGCCCGTGGGCGATGCCGTCGCTTCTCCAAAGGGCGTGCGCGGTGCTCGAGCGCCAGGCGGGGCTGTCGTTCCACACCGGCTGCCAGGCGGCCGCGGCGAGGACTTTTTCGAAGCGGTTGGCCCACGTTGCGGCGCAGTTCATGGCGACGGCGTAGGGGAGCAGTTCCTCGAAGAGCTGCGGCGTATCGTCGGGGGCGTTCAGCATCTCCAGGCGGTCTTTTTCCGCGGCGGTGATGAACATTTTCAGTCCCAGCGCCTGCTCGAACTGTTTCCGTCCTTTGTCCGTCCAGAAGATCAGCTTTTTACCCAGCGGCAGTCCCAGCAGCGCCAGCACCGCGCCCGCGAAGACCAGGGGACGGTCGCTGCTGTGCGCCGCGGCCGTCGCCAGCAATGCCGCAACGAAGACGCCTGCCTGCGCCGCAAAGAAGCCCTTCAGGCTGAAGCCGTTCCGCAGCGAGCGCGCGAAGCTTCGCGGCGCGAGCGTGGGCTCTCGCCGCGCATACCGCAGCGACAGGAGCGCCAGCGCGCCCAGGAGCAGGCTGACGGCTCCCCACTCGGCGGAGACGGCCTCGGTCAGCAGGAACAACGCCCCCGTTGCCGCCGCGCCGGCCAGCAAAGCTGAATAAGCGCGGCGCAGCGGCGCACGCCGGTCAAGAAAGTTGCCTTCGGCGCGTTTTTGGGCGTCGCCTTTGATCAGTTCGAGCGACTTTTCGAAACGTTTGCGATGGGCGTTGGTCACGTTCAGCGCTTCCTGGGAGGAAGAAGGGAAGAGCGCGCCCATCAGCGCGGCGGGCAATCCGTCGGACGGCGCGCCGCCGGCCTTTTCGAGGCGGTAGCCGCCGCGCCGGTCGCCGCTGATTTTCAGCGCGCCGTTTACCGCTAGGGCGATCAGCTCGGCGCTGAGGCTGGCAAAGTCGTCGGTCCCGCGCGTGAGGCGCCGCGCCAGCGAGGGCGTCATGCCCCTGGGCGCGTGAAAGAGCGGGATCACGGTGATTTCGCCGCTGTGCTCGCCGCGGGCGCGCAGCGCGCCCCAAGTGAGGCAGGATGCGGCCAGCGCCGCGCCGGCCCACATCAGCCCTCTGGCGATGGCGTCGCCGTGGGCGGAGACGAAATCCTCGAAGCGCTCGCCGAAGGAAGGCTGCGGCGCCGCGACGACGCCTTTCGGCCACGAATACACGACGGTCAGTCCTTCGCCGGGCTGCAGAGGGCGCGTCGTGAGAACGGCGCGGGAATCGTCGAGGCGCGCGCCGTCGCTCGACGTGCTGCCGTAGTGTCCCGCGTACCATGCGACGCGGTTGAATCCATCGCCCGCGGCCTTGCCCGGCAGGGCGAGGCGGAACGAGACGCTTTGAATGGGGAGATCCCAGTCGTTGCCGGTCACGTTCCAGTACAGCTCGTCGTGGTCGGCGAAAAACCCCAGCTGCTTGGTGGTGCGGTAGGTCAGCGACAGACGGTGGACGCCGGGTGAAAGCGTCCGAGCGGGATCGCCGATGCGGATAAAACGGCCGCGCCCTTCGTTCGACTCTTTCCACGGCAGTTCGATCCCATCGACGGAGGTGGACAGCACCTTCAGCCCCACGGCGACGGGACGGCCGTTCTCGTCGCGATAGCGGACGGGGATGCCGCGAACGATGCCGCGGCTGATCTTGATTCCCATGGCGACGAACTCGAGGTCTTCGCGCACGGTCAGCGAAGCGTCTTCGTTGACCGTGGCGCCGACGTCGAAGCGGAGGATGCGCTCGCGCCGCGGCGCGCTTCCTGCCGCCTGCACCGCGCCGCCGAGGCAAAGCGCGCCAAGCAGCGAGAGAAACCACGCGAAGGGAAAACGGCGGGCGTTCATGACCTAATCCCGGATCTCGACGGCGACGATATCGTGGTCGGGATGGTCCTTGCGCCTCGTGGAGCGGTGGCGGATGCGCGTCTCCGTCTCCTTCACCTCACCTAGCTTGTCGCGGCCGATGCCGACATAGCCGATGTAGTCGAGATTGTTGTTCCAGTTGTCGAAGCTGTAGCCGTATCGCAGACCCAGCAGCGGGAAGTTCACTTCCTTTTGCGGGTCGGGACTGTTGTAGTCGCCGAGGATGAACGCCGGCTTCTCCAGACGCTGCGCCAGCTCGTCGAGCTTTTTCGTCTGCGCGGCGCGCTTGGCCAGGTTGTAACGCGCCGCGTACTCGGCGTCGCTCTTGCCGATCGTGGTCATGCTCTTGAGATGGACGTTTGCCAGCGTGTAAATATTGCCCGAGGCGTTGTCCTTGAAGCGGGCCACCAGCGGCGGGCGGTCGAAGAGCTTGAACTTGCGCCCCTCGAAGCGTCCCGTCCGATTGGCGTAATACAGCTGCGGAGTCCCGACCAGCGTGACCTTGGACGGGTTCCAGAGGAAAAACAGGTCCTGCGTGCCGTCGGTGTCGTTGCCGAAATATTTCCAGCCCGGCAGCGCCGTGGCGGTGAAAAAGCGCATCGTGGCGTTGCCCTCGATCTCCTGCAGCGCCAGCACGTCGGCGCCGCTGCGGCGGATCGAATCCGCCAGCTCGCGCATGTCCGCGGGCGTGTAGGGCTGGGAACGGTCTTCGCTGGAACCGCTCATGGTGAAGAATTCGATGTTGAACGTGCCGATCGTCATGGCAAAAGCCGAAGCGGCGCTCAGAAGCATGGCGAACGCGGCGGCCAGGGCGCGGCGGAACGTTTTGTTCACGGTGATTCCTCCTTAAGGCAAAAAAATCTTAAAATCTATTCTAGCACAGACGGCGTCCGCGAAAGCGTCCGTTTGGAATTTGCCTTAACGCGCGCAGATGGGTATAATCAAAAAAGATCCCGGGGTTTTCCCGTGAAGTTCATATCGATCATTCCAAGGAGGCAACATCACAATGAAAAGCGCAGTTGCAACGACAAAGGCTCCCGGCGCCATCGGCCCCTATTCGCAGGGCATCGCCACCGATTCCATGGTCTATACCTCCGGCCAGCTCGGCCTGACGCCCGACGGCAAACTGCCCGAGACGATCGAGGAACAGACCATGCAGTCGCTCGAGAACGTCAAGGCTGTGCTCGAAGCTGCCGGCAGCTCGATGGACAAGGTCGTCAAGACCACCGTCTTCCTCAAGGACATGAACGACTTCGCCGTCATGAACGGCATCTACGCCCAGTACTTCAAGGAGCCGTTCCCCGCCCGCAGCGCCGTGCAGATCGCCAAGCTGCCCAAGGACGGCAAGGTCGAGATCGAGGTCGTGGCCGTCAAGTAGTCATTACGCTTTTGAACGGCAGCTCCTGCGGAGAAACGGCGAGGCGAAGCAGGATCGTAACGTTGAACGTCGGTTCCAAAAACGAAAGCGCGGGGAGAAGTGAACGGTGACGGTCCGTTCATCTCTCCCCGCGCTTTTGTCTTTCATCGGATCGTATTCTTTGGGTTTTCTCCGCTTCGCTGCTTCTCCGCGGCGGGTCTTGTCTCGAATTCAGTACCCCAATTTTTCGCCGACGATCACCGCCTCCATGTCCATCGACTTCTCCTTTTTCATGTACACGACCAGCGTGTTGCAGATGCGGTCGGGCGACGAGCAGTCGTAACATCTGTCTCCTCTGGCGGCGCACGGCGTCTTGAAGCCGAAGCGCGAGGCGTTGATCACCGCCGCCGTGTTGCGGGCGCGGAAAATCGCCGCCTCCAGCGTCGGCTCGATCTTGTTGGCGCTGAAGACGAAATAGACTTTTTCGTGCCCCCACAGTGAGCCGGCGACGCGGTTGCCTGAACTGTCGATGTTGACCAGTTCACCCGTTTCCGCGGCGGCGTTGACCGACAGCATGAAGACGTCCGCCGTCATGGCCCGGTCCGCCGCGGCCTTGAACTCCGCGCCGGAAAGCGGCGTGGGATCGTAAACGACGTTGCGCTCGCGCAGGCGTTCGACCAGCCCCATCTCCAGCAGCGTGTGCGAGTCGCCGAAGCCCACCGTTTTGCCGCGCACGCGGGAAGCCAGATAGTCGGCGGCCGCTGCGGCGGCGGCGAAATAGACGGCCTGAAAACGGTTGCGGCGTAAATTGGCGATGAATTTTTCACAGGGCATGGGCTCACCTCCGAAAATTTTTTTGCGGCAGCGCCGACGATGCTTCCATTATAAAAGGATTCGGCCGCAGGGCAAGCCGTTTTTGCATTCTTTTGCGGAAAATGAACCGGCGCGTCGGACGCGGTTAAAAAAAATTCTCGACGCGTGGTTTTTATGTTATCATATTCCAGTTGGCTTGTTAAAATTGAATTCGCTCTGCAAGGGGGCATGTCCATGGATAAACGGTTGAAAATCGGCGGACTGGCGCTTCGGGCGGCCTGCCGGCGGGAACTGGCGACGTTTTTGAACGTCACCGTCGGCACGCTGCTCATCTGCCTCTGCATCGCCGCGCTGATCGAACCCTACCAGTTCGCCAGCACCGGCGTGACCGGCGTCGGCCTGATCACCAACTACCTCTGGGGGATTTCGCCCGTCTGGGTGCTCACCGGCGGCAACGCGCTGCTGCTTGCCTGGGGTTGGAAAGCCCTGTCGCCGCGCTTCGCGCTCTGGACGCTGTACAACACCCTGCTTACCACCCTGGCGCTGCCGCTGTTCGAGATGTTCCGTTATCCGCTGATCAGCAACACGATCCTGGCCGCGCTGTTCGGCGGCGTCGTCGGCGGCCTCGGCATGGGCATCCTCTTTCGCGAAGGCGCTTCGTCCGGCGGCATGGACGTGGCGGCGGCCGTGGCGAAAAAACGCTGGGGCGTGGACGTCGGCTCGGCGTCGTTCTTCGTCAACGTCGGCATCCTCGTGCTGTCCTTCGTGGCCGTCGATTTCGAGCGCGTCCTCATGGGAGCTTTCAGCCTCTACGTGGAATCCGTCGTCATCGACTGGGTGATCAAATCGTTCGACCGCCGCACGCAGGTCATGGTCATCAGCGCCAAGACCGGCGAGATCACCCGTTTCATCATGGACTCGCTGGAGCGCACAGCCACGCTCGTGGCCGCCAAAGGAGCGTATCGCCGCGCCCCCATGGAAATGATCATGGTCATCCTCACGCGCCGTCAGGCCGTGGAACTGAAGCGCTTCGTGCGCTCCATCGACCCGGGCGCGTTCCTGATCCTCAGCGACGTCTCCGAAGTCGTCGGCGAAGGTTTCAAGAAGTGGGAAGCGTCCTAGAGCAAAAGCTCTGCGCGTAAAATTCCGATTTATGCTATTCTCAGTATAAAAGGCCGAACACAAGGGCGCTGCGAGGAAGTTCAGTCGCTCAGAACCATCTTGATTGCTGCGCAGTCTGCGCAGTTCGCCTTGCGAATCTTCCCCGCAGCGCCCAGCAAACTCTGTTAATGCTTTTTATCGAGAAATAGTATTATTTTCATCGTTCAGACATCCCCAATCAAAAAAAGCCGGATAAGCCGCGGGAGTTTCAGCCCGTGTCTTATCCGGCTTTGTCGTTCCTTCGGGATTGCAACCCCTGACCGTTTTGCAGCACCTTCGCGCTGCAAAATCGATCAGAATCTTGCCGGCCGCGCCTTACCTCCTCCACGTGTCGGGGACGAACAGCAGCAGCACGGTGGTGAGCTCCAGGCGGCCGACGAGCATGGCGAAAGCCAGAGCCCATTTGCCGGCGGCGGGGACGGAGGCGTAGTTGCTGGCGGGGCCGAAGGCGCCCAGCCCGGGGCCGACGTTGCTGACGCAGGCCAGAGCGCCCGAAAAGGACGAGAGCAGGTCGATGCCCAGCGCCGCCAAAAACAGGCTGACGGCGATGAGGATGACGATGTAGCAGACGAAGAACGAGAGCACCGAACTGATCAGACGGCTTTCCTGCGGCTTGCCGTTGACGCGCACACAGAGCACGCGGTGAGGCTGGAGCGTGCGGATCATGTCGTTTTTGGCGTGGCGCGCGGCGATCATGAAGCGCACCACCTTGACGCCGCCCGAAGTGGAGCCGGCGCAGCCGCCGACGAGCATGATCGCCAGCAGCGCCATCTGGGCGAAATACGGCCACTGCAGCGTGTCGGTGACCATGAATCCGGTCGTGGTCATCAGCGTCACCGTCTGAAAGGCGGCATGGCGCAGCGCCTGACCGAACGGCATGTCCGGCCTGCTCCACAGCGCCGAGCAGGCGACGGCCGCGGCGACGATCAGGATGATGCGGACGTACCAGCGGAACTCGTCGTCTTTGAAATACGCGCCGAAGCTGCCGCGCAGGAACAGATAGTGCAGCGAAAAGTTGACGCCGGCCAGAAACGTGAACGCAGCGACGACCCACTCGACGGCGGGACTGCGGAAGTGGGCGATGCTGTCGTTGTAGATGGAGAACCCGCCGGTGGCGACGGTAGCGAAGGCGTGGGTGACGCCCTCGTAGAACGAGGCGCCGCACAGCATCAGCGCGACGACTTCCAGCGCGGTGAGGAAGATGTAGATCTCCCACAGGATCGCGGCGGTCTGCTGCAGGCGGGGCGTGAGTTTTTCCGGCAGCGGCCCCGGCGACTCGGCCTTGAAAAGCTGCATGCCGCCTCCGCCGATGAAAGGCAGAATGGTGAGGCTGAGGACGATGATGCCCATGCCGCCGAGCCAATGCGTGAGCGCGCGCCAGAGCAGGATGCCGCGGGGATTTTCTTCGATGTTGGAAAGGATGGACGCTCCCGTGGTGGTGAAGCCCGACATGGCCTCGAAGAACGCGTCGGTGAAGTTCGCCGTCGTGCCGTAGAGCGCGTAAGGCAGCGCGCCGATGGCGGAGGCCACGACCCACGAGAAGGAGACGATGGCGAACGCCTCGCGCACGCCGATGTCGCTGTGGCCGGGAGCGCTTTTGCGCGAAGGGCGCGTGACCAGCGCGAGCGCGACGCAGGCGGCCAGCGAGAAGAGCGCGCAGCGCAGCAGTACGGCGGCGTCGGGCGTGCCGTCGAACCACGCCCAGGCGGCGGGCAGGAACATGCTGCCGGAGACGATCGAACCGATCAGCGAGAGCACGAAGAGAACGACGCGGAAGTTCATGCCTGATCGACCTTGAAGAAACGCATCGCCTCGGGCATCATCTCGGCCATGGCGAAGACGGAGATCACGTCGCCTTCCAGCAGCGTTTCCGCGCCGCCGGGGACGAGGTACTTGCCGCCGCGCTTGATGATGGCGATCAGGATCCCCTTGCGCAGATTCAGATCCATGATGCGCTTGCCGACGGCGGGATTGCCGGGACGCAGCAGGAACTCGAGCATCTCCGCGCCGATGCGGTCGATCAGCGAGAGCATGCCGGCCGAATTGGGATAGCGGATGTAGCGCAGGAACGTGGACGCCAGCGTCTTGTTGGGATTGACGAGCACGTCCACGGGCAGCTTGCCCTCCAGATCTTCGTACACGTCCTTGCGCACGACGGCGATCGTCTTCACGTCTTCCTGCACGTTGGCCAGCGCGGCGATGATCACGTTCATCTCGTCGTTGGACGTGGCGGCCACGACCCCGTTGGCTTTGTCCACGCCGAGCTGGAGCATCAGATCCTTGTCCATGCCGTCGCCGTTGATGACCTTCACGTCGGGGAACTCGCGGGCCAGCCGCGCGCATTTTTCCAGATCTTTTTCGACCAGCGTCGTCTCCACGCGCGGCACGTTGGAGCTGAGCCGGTGCGCCAGATTGGCGCCCAGTTTGCCGCCGCCGACGATGATGACGCGCGACAGCCGTTTGTGATGTTCGACGTCGAACAGCCGCATCAGCGCCGGGACGCGCTCGTGCAGCGTGACGGCGAAGCACAGGTCGCCCTCGCGCGCCGTCCAGTCGCCGGAGGGCACAAAGCCGTCGTCGCCGCGTTCCACGTAGACGATGATGGCTCCCAGTCCCGGATACTTGACGCCCAGCTCGCGCAGGCTCATGCCGCAGATCGGCGAATCGGCCTCGACGCGGAACGCGAAGCTGCCGGCGCGGCCGTTGAACAGCTCCGACGAATGGACGGCGGCGTTGAAGCGCAGCAGCGAAGCGATCTCGCGCGACAGCGAACGCTCCGGCGAGGCCAGCACGTCGATGCCGAGGTCCTCGGCCCAGTCGGGCGTGTCGGTGAATTCCAGATCCCTGACGCGGGCCAGCACCTGCCGCACGCCGGCGCGTTTGCTCAGCCAGCAGGCCATCAGATTCGTCTCGTCGCGATCGGTGCAGGCGATCAGCACATCCACATTGCCGCCTTTGACGACGCCGGCCTTTTCCAGCACGGCGGGACGCGCGCCGTTGCCGCGGACGACGCTGACGTCCTGTTCCTCTTCGAGGCGGGCGGCGGTCTCGGCGTCGCGTTCGATGATCACCACGTCCCGTCCCTCGGCGGATAGAGTGCGTGCCACCGTGCAGCCCACGTTGCCCGCGCCCACGACCACTATTTTCATGATCTCACGCTCCTGCGCCGCAGCGGAAAAAAACCGCTTTGCGGCGTTCTTTTCGTTTGATTTCGTCTGCAAAAACACATCGATTTAAATTATAGCATAGCGCGGTTGCGGCGATGACTCCGGCGTCGCGGTTCCAAAAAAAATTCCGCCCCCAAAATCATTCCGCCGCGGCGGAATGATTTTGGGGGCGGAACGGAAGGCTACGCCGTCTTCTTTTTCTTGCGCAGCGCCGGCAGCAGAAGCAGGGCGATCAACGCCCACAGCACGAGGCAGAGCGGGCGCGTGAAGAAGATCGCCGGCGAGCCGTTGGAGATCGCCAGCGCGCCGCCGAAGCCCTCTTCCGTGATGCGCCCGAGGATCAGCCCCAGCACCACCGCGCCGAGATCGAACCCCATACGGTGCAGGAAGTAGCCGCCGACGCCGAAAGCCAGCATCGTCCAGACGTCGAACATCATGTTGCGCATCGCGAAGCTGCCCACCACCGAGAGCACGGCGATCGCCGGCACCAGCAGCGAGTTGGGAGCCGTGGAGATGCGCGCGAAAAACGGCGCCAGATAGATGCCGAGGAACAGAAAGACGATATTGGCGAGGAACAGCGAGAGGATGAAGCCGTAGGTGATCGTGCCGTATTTGGTGAACAGCTCCGGCCCGGGGATCAGGTTGTTGATCGTCAGGCCGCCCATCAGGCAGGCCGCCACCGAGTTGCCGGGAATGCCCAGCGTCAGCATCGGCACCAGCGAGCCGCCGACGCAGCCGTTGTTGGCGCTCTCCGACGCGGCCACGCCCTTCGGGTTGCCGTGACCGAACGTCTCCGGTTCCCTGTCGAGCGACTTGGCCGTGTTGTAGGAGATGAAGGCCGAGATCGTCGCGCCCGCGCCGGGCAGCATGCCGACGATCGTGCCGATGACGCCGCCGCGACAGATTGTGGGATAAAGTCCCTTGGGCATCTTGTTGTCCTTCAGCGTCGAGACGTCGGCCGCCAGTTCCTGCACGATGCTGGCCTCGCCGGTCAGATCGAGCAGCTGGCTGACCGAGAACAGGCCGATCAGCGCGGGGATGTCCTTGATGCCGTCGAACAGCTCCGGCACGCTGCCGGCGAAGCGCGGATAGGCGTCCATCGGGTCCATGCCGACGGCGGCCAGCAGCAGACCGATCACGCCCGAGATCAGCCCCTTGATCAGATTGCCGCTGGTCAGGGTGACGATGCTGGTCAGCCCCATGACGGCGAGCAGAAAATTCTCCGGCGGGCCGAAGCGCAGCGAGAACTTGGCCAGCACCGGAGCCACCAGCAGCAGCGCGAACGTGGAGATGATGCCGCCCCAGAAGCTGGCTACCGTGGCGATCGTGATCGCCACGCCGCCTTTGCCCTTGCGGGTCATCGGATAGCCGTCGAGCGCCGTCGCCGCGGCGGCTGGGGTGCCGGGCGTGGACAGCAAAATCGACGAGATCGCGCCGCCGAACATGCCGCCGGAATAGACGCCGCCCATCAGCGCCAGACCGACGACGGGATTCATGCCGAACGTGACGGGGATCAGCAGCGCCACGGCCATTGTCGCCGTCAGGCCGGGAATGGCGCCGATGATGACGCCGCCCAGCGTGCCCGCGACGATGGCAATCAGCGGCGCGGGAGCGAACAGGCTCAACGCCGCCTCAGTGATCATTTCCATCATCATTCCGCCTCCTTTACAGAAGCGCCAGGGCCGCTTTGGCCTTGGCGAGCGAGCCGGGCACGTCGGCAAACGTGAATTCTTCGAAGATCCCCAGCGGCACCGGCACGCCGAGGAAGCGCACGAACACCCCGTACACCAGCGCCAGCAGCGCGGCCGTGCTGACGATCAGCAGCAGCGGCCGGCGCAGCCCCAGCAGGAGCGCGAGGACGAGCATGTAAACGGCGCTGGCCGCATAAAATCCGACGTATTTGAGCGACAACACATAAACGAGCGTCAGCGCCACCGTGGCGGTAAACGCCCCGGGAGCCTTCACCCACTGCGGTTTGCCGGGATCCACGCCGCGCAGTGACGCGGCGATCAGCAGAGCGCAGAGGATCGCCATCACCGCCAGCAGGAATTTGACGTACTGCGAAGCATGCACGGCGTAGGCCGGAAATTTGAGAACTTCGGAATAGATGGCGCCGGCGAGGACGATCCCCGCGGCGCCGGAAAGAATGCTGACCGTTTTTTTGTTCATCGGAATGTGAACGTCTGCGGCGAAAATTTACCAGGGCGCGACTTCGTAGGCTTTGTCGGTTGCCGCCTGCAGCGCTTCGAGGTACGCCTTGTACTCGTCGCCGTTCATCTCGTTGATCAGCAGCACGCCCTTGGCGGCTGCCTGGAACTCGGGATCGGCGATCGTCTTGGTGAACATCTCGCGGATCTTGGCGAGCGCCTCGGCGTCCATACCGGCGGGAGCCGCGAAGCCACGCGAAGAGTCGGAGACCATCTTGGGATAGCCGAGCTCGGCCGTGCAGGGCACGTCGGGCATCATGTCGCTGCGCTTGCCAGCCATCACGGCCAGGCAGCGCATCTCGCCGGAACGGACCTGCGCCTCGACTTGGGAAACGTTCATGAAACCAACCGTGACGTGTCCGCCCATGACGTTGGCCTTGGCTGCGGACGATCCCTTGGAAGGCACGGGACGCAGCTTGATGCCGAGATCGGCCTCCGCGGCCAGGCGGGCGAAATCGTCGTCGCCGCCGGGACCGGAGGTGGACGCCGTGCAGTTTTCGTTGTTCTTGACGAATTCGGCCAGCCCTTTCAGATCCATGATCGGACTGTTGCCGGGGACGACGATCGCGCCCGGATCGGTGACGAGGTTGCCGACATAGTCGAAGCTTGCCAGCGTGTACTGCGCGCGCTTGGCGGAGACGTGGGCCGTCAGGTGCGGCGTGTAGAGACAGCCGAACGTGTAGCCGTCCTTCTTGGCGTTGGCGATGGCCTGGAATCCGATCTGTCCGCCGGCGCCAGGCAGGTTGTCGATCACCATGGGCGCGCCCAGATACTTCTCGCCGAACTTGGCCAGCAGACGGGCCATCGTGTCGGTGCCGCCGCCCGCCTCTGAGGGGACAATCACGTGCACCGGTTTTTCGGGATAAGCGGCCGCGGCCGCGCCGGCACAGCCCGCCACAGCGACGAAAGCGAGAACAGCAAACAGTTTCTTCATAAAACGATCACTCCGTTCTTTGGATATGATGTTGGTGAAACAGATCGTTTCTCCATTGTACAATTCAGAGAGTTTTTTTTCAAAGGAAAGTTGACGGAAAAAAGAATTTCTTTGGGGAATCGAAATTGGGGAATCGAAAAACGATCCCGCCTTCGAGGCGGAAAAGCGGCGGCGTTTCTGCATCGGATGAAGCGCCGCCACTCTTTAGGGTGCCTCTAAAAACCTCTCATAAGCTACGGGAATTTTATAACAGCGTGAAGTCTTCTTTTTCGGGAGGAACTGCGATGGGTTCTTCCTGAAATAATCTTTTCAGAATATGAATGCACTCCGCTATGGCCGAAAGCCGTAGATCGTCTTTGCGGTAATAAAGAGAAATATCCCATAAAAAATTATATGGAGGAAGAAGATAATAATAATTGGCATCAAGTTTTGATTGATAAAACTCAACATAATGCTCCGGGAAAATTGTCACTCCCAGCCCTGCCGCCGACATACGTTCTTTCACCTCAAAACTGCGCGATACAAGCACCGGGTGAGGCGTTATATTCGCTTTTTTAAAGATCTCATTGCAGACATCGTAAAGCCGCTGTCCTGGTGCGCTCAGAATGTAGTCGGCGCCATCGGTAAGCCTGATGTCAATAAAAGGATGTCTCTTACCGCGAATTCTCTTTGCGGCCCTGTTCAAGGGATGCCCCTGCGGAACCGATAAAAGAAGTCGCTCCTGCATAAGAAGGATACGTTCCAGTTGAGGATTTAATACCTTCTGCTTTTTCGACATGACCGCCAAGTCAATTTCATTTTTTAAAAGAGATTCTTCTAATTGCGGCGAGCGGGCTTCATAAGGCTGAAATTTGGCGGAAGCTTTTTTCTCCTGATAGATTTTAAACAGGCGTGGAAAAAGATATGCTCCGATATTGAAAGGGGCTCCTACAATTACGGTTCCTTTTCGTTTCTTTGAAATATTGTCGAGCTGTTTTTCTAAATCGCGGCTGAGCATGTAAATTTTTTGGCAGGCCCCAGCAAGCAGCTCGCCTTCTTTTGTCGGCACAAAATTGTGCCCATTTCGATAAAACAAATTTGATCCTGTCTGTCCTTTTAAGCGTTGGATCAGTTGGGTTAATGACGGCTGACTAATACACAATTTTTGCGCTGCTGTACTTAGATTACCTTCTTTAACAATTGTCAGAATATATTCCGCATCTTTAACGCTTAAATTGATCATTCTTTGCTGTCTCCAATTTATAGGAAAAACTTATTTTTTTTATAGAAAGGCCATATTTGACTTATAGTAGTATAGATCGATATATTCTAAACATCAACGTTATTTTAGTTAGTTGATGGTATCTATATTTTTTAGGAGGGATTATGATGAAAAAAATTTTGCTTGCTTGCGCGCTGACCGCCGTAACCTTCAGCAGCCTGGGAATGAACGAGAGTTCTCTTGCAAAAGATCTTGATTATCCCAAGAGGGATATTCGAGTGATCGTCCCCTTTAATGCGGGGGGGAACGCGGATCTTTCTATGAGAGCGCTTGTCGCTGCCGCGAATCACGGAAAATTTTTTAAAGGCGTAAATATGTACGTGGAAAACATTGGCGGAGGCGGGGCCGTTATCGGTCAGACCGCCGGATACAGGGCAAAACCCGACGGATATACGCTGATGCTGTATACTTCTTCGCTCATCAACAACGCGCTTTTCAATAATACGAGCTATAAATATGACAGCTTCCTTCCAATCGCCGGATATAATCCTGACCCTGAAGTCCTTTATGTGCCAGCCAATTCCCTTTGTAATACTCTGAAAGATTTTTATGACTATTGCAAAAAAGCTGAATATGTTGTTGGCGTTACTCCGGGACATACGACGGGGCACCATCTGAGAATGATGAATATTGCCGAAGATAATGGATTTAACTTTCAGTATATCCATTTTAACAGCGCGTCGGAACAACTTCTTCAAGTTGTTGGAAATCATGCTGACTTCAGTATGAACACTTGGGGAGCAACGAAAAACGCTTATAAAGACGGAAAGGTAAAGATTCTGGCGATTGCGACCAAAGAAAGAATGGCGGACTGCCCCGAAATTCCGACGTTCGTTGAGCAGGGCGTCAATCTAGTAGACGGCGCAAATCGCGGCATTTGCATCCGTGAAGGCGTTGATCCTGAGATTTATCAGTATCTTGTTGACGAATTCAAAAAAGTTATCGAAACGGACTTCTTTGTTCGGCAAATGTACCAGATTAATGCAATCCCGGCGTATCAGACGCCCGGAGAATATAAGAAGTACATGGACGACACATATAACACGGTGAAGTCAATGACGGAGAAGCTCTCAAAAGAAGTTGAGAAATAGTCAAAGATAAAGGCTGTACTTTTAGGAAGGTGTCTCAAAAGTCGTCAATTCGATTGAGAGACACCTTTTTAAGGAGGAGCAAACCATCCATGAAAAAAAAAGAAAAACTTTCAAATATCTTATTGCCTCTATTTCTAGCTTTTTTCTCGGTGTATATTTTTATTGAAGGGCATGCATACCGTGGAAACGATAAATATTTCCCCATGCTTCTGGGGTGTTTAGTTTTTATCGTGTCAGTTTGGATGATCATAGAGGAGCTAGTGGGAAAAGGAAAGCCGATTGTTTTTTCCGAGATTAATTGGAAGGGTATCCTCCTATCGATTGCAGCAATGGTCGCATATGTCTTTCTTTTCCCAAGGATCGGCTACGTGGCGTCAACCTTTTTGTTGGGGTTTTGCATCATAAGAGGGCTTGGTTATAAAAGCTGGATAGGCGCTATTTTGTGGCCTGCCTCTCTTGTTGGAGTCACGTTTGTTATTTTTAAGATTTTGCTGAAAGTTCCGCTGCCGACTTTATTGGGTGTTTAAGGGGGCCGTATTTATGGATGCTCTGTTAAATCTTTTTTCCGGCATTGGCAATATTTTTACCGCTCCGTTTGATATTTTCCTTTTGGTCAGCGGCACGGCCCTTGGCGTGTTAGTAGGTGCTCTGCCCGGTCTGAACAGTTCCATTACTATGGCAGTGTTGATCCCCATTACCTACGGGATGGATCCCGGCGCTGCTCTGTGTCTTCTTGCGGGAATCTATACGGGTTCTACGTGTGGAGGCAGCATTTCCGCTATCCTTCTGGAAATTCCAGGAACGGGCGCGGCCGTTGTAACAGCTTTCGACGGCTATAAAATGCAGCAGCGCGGCGAGGGAGGTTTAGCGCTTGGCATTACGGCGGTCAGTTCCGCTGTCGGCGGCGTTATCGCGGCGGTGGTCTTATGCTTTGGAGCTCCGTTTATTGCCGAACAAGCGCTAAAGTTTGCTTCGCCTGAGTATTTTGCGCTGTGTCTAATGGGTTTTGCCTCTGTTATCGGCATGAGCACAGGGCGCATATCAAAAAATATTATGGCAATTTTGCTCGGACTGTTGATCAGCATTATAGGAATTAGCCCTCAGGGCGGCATCAAACGTTTTACGTTTGGTTTCAATGTTCTGCTGGAAGGCGTTCCTCTGGTTCCGATGCTGATTGGTTTGTTTGGAATCAGCGCCCTTTTGGGCGTTATCGCGAATATGAAGCCTTTGCAAAGAGCGGGAAATGCCGCTTTTATTTTAAAAGAAACCGCAAAGCGCGTTCGTATGGCCTATCCTGATAAAAAAATGATTTGCAGTTTTCTTCCCATCTGGATGCAATCAACCGTGGTCGGCAATATCGTTGGTGCTATCCCTGGAGCAGGCATGACCGTTGCTATTTTTATGGCTTATGATCAGGTAAAACGCTATCGTCCTGATTTGAAGTTTGGAACGGGCGTTCCTGAAGGGATCGCGGCGGTTGAGTGCGCCAATAATTCAGTCGTCGGTTCGTCGATGATTCCTCTGCTGGCGCTTGGCGTTCCGGGAAACGCGGCCTCGGCGCTTTTCTTGGGGGCCTTGCTTATTCAGGGGCTTCGCACCGGCCCAAATTTCTTTGTTCACAGCGCAAGCGTTGCATACACCTTAATCGCCGCGTTCCTGCTCGCGAGTATTCTATTGATTCCCGTTATGCACCTTTTCGTCAATTACTGCGCAACGTATGTCTTGTCATTAAAACGTGAAGTTCTGAACGGATTAATTCTGATTTTATGCGTTACCGGAGCCTTTACGACCGGGAACAATTATCAGTTCATCATGATTGCCATTGTTTTCGGGATAATCGGATTTATTCTGAAGAAGTATGAAATTCCGTTTGGCCCGCTCATTCTTTCAGTTGTTCTTGGAAGCATGGTAGAAAGTTATTACATAGGGACAATGGTCATGTTCCGCTCAAATATCATGCTGATCTTTAGTCGTCCCATTTGCGACGTTCTGCTTATCCTGACCGTTATATTCCTTCTCATGCCGATTTGCCGCGCCTTGCGCAAAAGAAGAGAAAAGGCGTAGTTTCTGAAGAAATTTCCAAGGAAGTGTTTTTATGAAGATCACAAAAGTTGACGTCTATATGCTCGATGCCACAGTTCAGAGAGCCAGTCGCCGTCCCATCATTACCCGCGTTCATACCGATGAGGGGCTTTATGGCGATGGAGAAGCCGGCATTGCCTTAGGAACGGGGGCTCCTGCAGCTTATGGAATGGTTAAAGATCTTGCAAGGCTGATCATCGGAATGGATCCGATGAATACGGAGCAAATCTGGCACCGTTTGTTCAAGAGTTCTTTCTGGGGAATGGGCGGCGGCCCGGTTGTTTTTGCGGGAATCAGCGCTCTTGATATCGCTCTTTGGGATATTAAAGGAAAAGCTCTGGGCGTGCCTGTCTACCAGCTCCTAGGCGGAAAATGCCGCGATGACGTACGCTGCTATGCCTCGCAGCTCCAGTTTGGCTGGTACGATAAAATCGGACCTTGGGGCAAAACAGAAGATTATGTAAAAATTGTCGAATACGCTCTGTCTCAGGGGTACGATTGCGTAAAAATTGACTTTACGCAGTTTGACCGCGACGCGAAACGCCTTCCGACGACGGTTGCAGAGGGAATCCTTACGCGTCCGTTTATTAACATGATTGACGAGCGCATGGGTGCCATTCGTAAGGAACTTGGCTATGACTTTGATATTATTGTTGAGAATCATTGCCGCACCGATGCGATCAGCGGCGTTATGCTCGGAGAGCTTTGCGATAAATACAAAGTGATGGCTTATGAAGAACCCGCAATTCCGCTGAATCCTGATATGCACAAGGTAATCCGTAATAAAATCCATACACCGATTGCATCAGGTGAGCGTATTTTTGGCACATGGGGATTTTACAATTTCTTTAAGCAGGATGCTGTTCAGCTTATTCAGCCTGATATCTGCAACTGCGGCGGCTTAACGGAAGGAAAGAAGATCTGCGATATGGCGGCGGTTTTTGACGCAACGGTTCAGGCCCACTGCGCAGGTTCTCCCATTTCTACAGCGGCGGCGCTTCAACTTGAAGCAGCGATCCCAAATTTCTGCATTCACGAACATCATTTTCGCAGTACACAGCCGGCGCTGACCGTTCTGTGTGAATATGATTATCAACCGAAGAACGGTCGCTATGGAATTCCTAATATTCCCGGAATCGGTCAGGAACTTTCACAGCACGCGATTGATACCGCCCTAATGCATGATTGCGTTGACGAGTTCTGGAGAGGCTTGTAAAACTCAAAAGACCCCCATCTTCTTTGATTCAAAATATTTGGATAAAAACGCGTCGCTTGTTATGCTAAGCATAACAAGCGACATAATTTTTTATGTAATGCTATTTCTTGATAAAAAGCACTAACATGATTTGCAAGGCGCTGCGAGGAAGTTTAGTCGCTCGGACATACTCGACTGCTGCGTAGTCTGCGCAGCTCACTTTGTGAATCTCCCTCGCAGCGCCTCTGTGTTCGGCATTTTAATTGAGAAATAGTATAAAGAGCAACAAAGATTTGTTTAGCCGAGCTAGGGCAGTTGTTAAAAAATATTTTAACTTATACTGCTTCAATAAAATAACACTGGCAGCAACAAGAACAAAGGCGAAGAACGAAGCGTCACGTTCGTCATAACAGGTGAAAATTCTACAGAACCATTTGAGTTTCTGAAAGAAACATTCGACCAGGTGTCGTTCCTTACAAACAAGCCCTTCCCGAGAAGTAATGTACTCTCTGATGGCTTGCGAACCGTAAGCTTTATCGCCGACGATGTTATGATGTTGTTCACTCTGATTTCCGTTTGCCCGAGCAAGGACACGGCATGACGGGAATCATGGTCATTGCCTGGACTGGGCAGGAGTGTTAGCGCGGATTGCCTCAACCATCTCCTGTTGCGTGAATTTTCGTATTCCTGCCGCCCCTGAACATGCTGATCGCTTGAGCCCCTTCTTTCCCCTTCCGAGGGTTTCCCCCTTGTCGTTGGCACTTTGATGTACTTTGCAGGACGTCGAGTCGATAGAGAGATTTTCCATATCGGCATTGGCACTTAACGCAGCAAAGATTGCCTCGAATATTCCCCGCTGTTTCCACAGCCTGAAATGTGCGGAGACTACCTGTCATTTGCCGTAACGCTCCGGAAGTTCTCTCCATAGAGCTCCACTTCCGGTAAGCCACAGAATTCCACTGCTTATCCTACGGTTATCGTATTTTGCCGTGCGTCCGCGTTGACCTGATTTCGGGTGTTCTGGCGGCAACATTCTCTTGATTCGATTCCACTCGCTGGAGGTTAGTTCATATCTTTATCGTTTCCATGGGGAAAGTTTAAATGATTGGATCGATTGGGGCAACTTTGACGTTTTTTAACAAGGCCTAATCGAAGATAGTTTTTCTCTATCTTCTATATTATCTTTTTAGTATTGGACAATCAAACCTAAAAACTGTATTTTAACGCTAAAAATTAAGTATGGGAAAATTGCGTTGCTTATTTAATAACAGAATAACAGGAGGAGAAAACGATGAAGAAAATGAGAAAGTGTCTGTTTGCTGCGTGCCTGATGGCTGCTTCGGTGTTCTCTTTTGGAGGAAATGCAGGAGCGGCGGAAAAACGGGAACTCATGATGGGAACCGCGACGACCGGCGGATTCACGTATATCTGGGGAGCCGCCGCAGCGCAGATCATTAACAAATATGTTCCTTCTGTAAATATAACCGCACAAATTACTACGGGTGGAAACGAGAACATTATCCGCATTGTTGCCGGAGAAATGCCAATGGGCGTTGTTGGAAGCAATATTATCCAATCTTTCTATGATGGCATTTCAGGAACTAAAATTAAAGCTCATAAAAACTTAAGAACTATCTGGGTCTCAAAGTCGACGATTTTCAGCGCGATTGTGCATAAAGATTCTCCGTATCAGTCAATCAATGATCTTAAAGGCAAGAAGGTTTCTATCGGAAACAAAGGTGGTTCGGCGTATGATTCTATCTCTGCGTTCTTGAAAGCCTTGGGAAAGGACGGCAATTATTATAAGCTCCAGTTCCTGACGATGAACGAGAGCCTTGACGCGATGAGAACGCATAATATTGACGGATTCTTCACAAATACTTCCGATCCTCATACCGCTATGACTGAAGTTTTCAACATGCCCGGCGGAGCCCGTTTCCTTGATTTTGAACCCGAAGTCATTGATACCCTTTTAAAGGAGATTCCGTATCTGAAGCCCGCAGTTCGCCCTGCCGGAACGTACAAAGGTCAGACAAAAGATCTTCACAGCGTGGGCAGCCCGTATGTGCTTGTCGTTAACAAAGATTTTCCCGAGGATCTTGCTTATCAGATCGCGAAAGTCCTTGATGAGAACTATGACGAATGGGTTAATATCGCTGCTAACGTAAAAGGTTCCACTCTTGAAGCGACTGTTAAGAATGCCTATGCACCGCTTCACTCCGGCGTTGTGAAATATGCTAAAGAGAAGGGTTTGCTGAAGTAAGGCATTATTGAAAGAATAAGGGGGGAGAAAAATGAAATTCTTCAAGGAAATGGTCGCAGTCTTAGGCATCGCGTCTATCGCCGCTTCTTCGGCGAACGCAATGGAATTTAAAGGATCGAAGAATATTCCCGTGGTTAATGGCGTTGCCGAAATCATGATGGGGGCGACAACTACCGGCGGATGGACGTACATGTACGTGTCGTCAGCCGCAAAATTGATCAGCGATAAAAATCCCAATATCAACGTGACGCCGCAGATTACTACGGGCGGCGGCGAAAATCTGGTTCGCGTTGCAGCCGGAGAATTGCCGGTTGGCGTTGCATCAGCGGCATACATTGATAAGTACTATCATGGCTCAGGAAAAATCAAGCCTTGCCCTCAACTGCGTACATTATATGGTTCTCCCAACAGCACATTAAGCGTTATCGTCGCTGCCGGATCGCCCTATAAAACGATTGAGGACCTGAAAGGCAAAAAAGTCTCTATCTGCAATAAAGGCAATTCAGGTCAGCTTTTGGTTGCCGATCTGCTTAAAGCGATGGGGCGCGATAACGGATATTACAATCTCCAATATTTGACCCCTTCCGAGAGCATGGATGCTTTAAAAACAGGCAATATTGACTCCCTTTGGATTTGCGCGTGCGATCCGCACGTCGCTGTGACGGAAATTTTTGCCATGCGCGGCGGCGCTCGCTTTATTGAATTCAGTCAGGAACAAAAAGAACTTTTCCTGAAAACTCATTCATACCTTTCGCCTGCCGTTCGTCCTGCAGGAACTTATATTGGCCAGACGGAAGATTATCACAGCATCGGCAGCCCGTATGCACTGCTCGTTACCGAAGATTTCCCGGAAGAAGTTGCTTATGAAATCGCAAAAACGTTGGATGAGAATTATAACGAATGGACGACGATTTTCGCCGGCGTAAAAGGCGCTACGGCGCGTAATACGATTGACACGCAGATTGCGCCGCTTCACCCCGGAACAGAGCGTTATTTTAGAGAAAAAGGCTATATTTAAAGAGCTTCCCGTTCTTTTAAGAAGGGACAGTTTTTCTGTAAAAAAATCAAGAGGAGCGGATTTCTGCACATGAAATATGATTTTGACAAAGTGATCGAGCGCAGGGGAACGCAGAGTTCCAAATGGGATAACGTCGGCCCCCGCGTGGGAAATCCGGACGCGCTGCCCATGTGGGTGGCGGATACGGATTTTCAGACTCCGCAGCCTGTTGTCGACGCGGTCGCGAAGCGCGCTCAGCATCCCATTTATGGCTACACGTTCGTAGTTCCCGAGTTCCAGAAAGTTACCGTAGACTGGGTTAAAAGGCGCCACGGCTGGGAGATTCAGCCCGAATGGCTTATGTTTGCCACCGGCGTTGTGCCCGTGATGAATACGATGGCGCAGATTTATTCCGAGCCGGGCGATGAAATCGTCATTCAGCAGCCGGTGTATCCGCAGTTTGCAAACGCCGTGCGCGATACGGGCCGCGTCATCAGCGATAACGGGCTCCTGTATAAGAACGGCCGCTATGAGATTAATTTTGACGATCTGGAGCGCCGCGCGTCAAGCCCCAAGGCAAAACTCATGTTCTTCTGCAACCCTCATAATCCAGCAGGGCGCGTGTGGACCGTCGAAGAACTGAAAAAAGTCGCTGAAATTTGCCTCAAACATCACATTATCCTTGTCAGCGACGAAATTCATTCTGACCTTATCCTGTTCGGGCATAAGCATACACCTCTGGCTTCTCTCGATAAGCGCTATGAGGAAATGACGGTTACATGCTATGCGCCGTCAAAAACCTTTAACACCGCCGGATTAAGAGGCTCGGGGATCGTCGTTCCCAATCCTGAAATTCGCGCTAAGCTGGAAAAGCAGTTTAAGAGAAACCGCGCGATCCAGCAGAACATTTTTGCCCTTCCGGCGTACATTGCGGCTTACACCGAGTGCGATGATTACCTCGAACAGCTCTTGGCTTACCTCGAAGGCAACGTGTTGTACATTGAGGAATTCTTAAAAGAAAAAATGCCCAAAATCAGAATGGTACATCCCGAGGCAACGTATCTTGCCTGGCTTGATTGCTCTGAAACGGGCATGGAGGGCGATGCGCTGGCGGATTTCTTCATTAACCGCTGCAAGGTTGCCATTAACCGCGGCGATTCATTCGGACCCGAGGGCAAAAAATTTGTGCGCCTGAACTTTGGCTGCCCTCGCATTACTCTTGAAAAAGGGCTGGACCAGGTTTACGTTGAGTATCAAAAACTGTTCCGTTAACATTTTATAGGGAGGCTTTTGTTATGAAAAAGTTTGCTGTGAAACCGTTGTTCGGAATGCTTCTTGGCGCCCTTGTCGCGACAGCCGCCGTGGCTGCCACGTCCTCTGGGTTCCCCCAAAAGGACATCAGAATCGTTGTTCCGTTCTCGGCCGGCGGCGGAACCGACACCATGGCCCGCATTCTTTCGACGGCCGCCGGTAAAAAGTATTTTGACGGGCGTTCGCTGATCGTTGAGAACATGGGGGGCGGCGGCGGCGTTATTGGCCAAACCTATGTGGCTAAAACGGCCGAGCCTGACGGTTACACCGTAATGTTGTATACGAGTTCCTGTATTAACAATTCTCTGCTGAAAAACGTGAAGTATTCGTATGAGGATTTTAAGCCGATCATCGGCTGCAATCCTGACGCCGAGCTCCTTGCCGTCCCCGTGGATTCGCCCTATCACAACCTGAATGAGCTTCTTGAGGCCGCGAAGACCCAAACCATTAAAGTCGCCACGCCCGGCCATTCTTCGGGGCATCACGTTCGCGCACTGAATATGGCTCGCCTGATGAATCTTAAGTTCGCCTATATTCACAGCAACAGCGCGGCCATGCAGATGGCTCAGCTCATGGGCGGCCATTGCGACGTGTCGTATATGACGGTTTCCGAAGCTGCCAGCGCCATCCGCAGCGGCAAGGTTCGCGGAATCGGCGTTATGGCCGCTGAGCGCGAAAAGTCGATTTCCGATGTCCCCACATTCCTTGAGCAGGGCTATAAGGGCTGGATCGACGGCGCTAACAGAGGCATCGCGTGCAGAAAAGACGTTCCTGATGACATTTATCAGTATCTTGTTGAAGAGTTCCGTAAAGTCGCTTCTTCGCAGGAGTACGTTGATATGATGGATAAAGCGGGAATGGTTTCCGGCGTTCAGAGCCCCGCTGAGTATCAGGCTTATATCGACTTTACGGCCGACGGGATCAAAGCTTTAAAGCCCGTGCTGACCAAGAAACAGTAAAACCGAAAGCTGACTGTCAGAGGGGGAATTTTTTTTGAGCAAGGAAAAAGCAATCAACCTCATAATGCCTGTTTTTTTTGTGATCTTCAGCATTTGGATCGTAGTTACTGCTTATCAGATGGGTTCTGAAGAAGGAACGTTCCCTTTGATGGTGGGCGGCTTTCAGTTAAGTGTTGCGCTGTTTCAGCTTTATTTCGATCTTACGAAATCTGAGCATGTGAATAAATTCAAAAACAGCAACGTGTGGAAGGTTATCGAAGCCGTCGCGGTCATGTCGCTTTATGTGTTCATGCTTAAAAAAATAGGCTATGTGATCGATACGACAGTGCTCGCGATTTACACGATGGTGACGCTGGGCTACAGAAGATGGGGCGTTGTCCTCATCTCGGCCGTGAGCATTACTGCAGTGGTCTTCTTCGTGTTCAAGGTGCTTTTGAACGTTCCGCTGCCAATGCTTTTCTTTGAATTTTAACAAAAGAGGTTTCGGGCCTTGCGCCCGAAACCTTCTCTTAACGCGCATCTCAGCGCGGTTTGAACTGTAAGGGAGAAATTTTATGGAAAATATAATGCTCGGGTTAGAGCAGTTTTTTAATCCGCTTGTGCTCCTCGCTCTTATCGGAGGAACTGCGCTCGGATTGGTTGTCGGCGCTCTGCCGGGATTAAACGACAGCATTACCATCGCCGTGTTGATCCCGATAACGTTCGGAATGGATCCTCATGTCGCCCTGTCGCTTTTGGTCGGCATTTACACGGCTTCGGCCTGCGGTGGTTCAATCCCCGCCGTTCTGCTTGAGATTCCCGGCACAGCTTCCGCAATGGTAACGGCATGGGACGGGTATCCGATGACGCTGAAGGGATACAGCAAACGGGCTTTGAGCCTTTGCATGTTCAGCTCGTTCTTTGGCGGGATCAGCTCCGCCATTGTCCTTCTGCTTTTTGCCCCGATCCTCGCCTCGTTCGCGCTGCGTTTTGGCCCTCCCGAATATTTTATGCTGGCCATTCTCGGTATGAGTACCGTTATCGGCATGGCAGGCAAAGACATCGCGAAAAACTTCCTATCGATGACGTTGGGCCTTTGGCTTGCCTGCATCGGCATGAGCCCCATGACAGGGCTTGACCGATATACGTTCGGCTATGCGTCACTGCTTGACGGGATTCCTCTGATCCCCAGAATGATCGGGCTGTTTGGGATTTTCTCGATCCTGAAGATCTGCGATGCCGTCGGCAAAGGAAAGTCCGAAGCGGCGATTGCTTTGGAAGCCGCAAAATCGGTGACAGACGATAAAATCGCGGTTCCTTCGTGGGCAATGTGCAAACACCTGTTTCCCACGTGGCTCAGGTCAAGCGCGATCGGGAATATCCTCGGCGTCATTCCCGGGGCCGGAATGACGATGGCGATTTTCCTTGCCTACGATCAGGCGAAAAAATCGCGTCCCGACCTTCCGTTCGGCACGGGCGTGCCCGAAGGCGTCGCGGCTCCTGAATCGGCGAACAACGCCGTCGTGGCCAGCTCGATGGTGCCCCTACTTTCGCTGGGAATTCCCGGCAACGGAACCTCAGCGCTGTTCCTTGGCGCTTTAACGATTCAGGGTCTTCAAACGGGGCCAGAGCTTTTTGGCGAACACGCCGATATGGGCTACATGATCATCGTGGGCTTCATTCTTGCCAATCTTATTATGCTGCCGATGAGCCTTCAGTTCTGCAAACACGTTGCGACGAAGGTGTTAAAGCTGAATCCGCAGATTCTTGCCGCCGGCGTCCTTGTTCTGTGCGTCACGGGAGCATTTGCGTATCAGAACAACCCGTTCCATATCGGCGTCATGATCTTCTTTGGCGTGATCGGTTATCTGTTCTGGAAGTTCGGCCTGCCCCAAGCGCCGCTGATCCTTTCAACGATCCTCGGGGGCATGATGGAGAACAACTGGATGTCGAGCATGGTTTATGCTGACGGTTCGCTGGCAGTGTTCGTTGAGCGCCCGATCAGTCTGATCCTGCTAATCCTCTCCGCGATTTTCCTGATCTGGCCGCTTGTGCAGAGGACGAGAGAGTTCTTCAAACAGCGCAAGGCGGCGTAAAGGCGCAGAAGAAAATGTAGTTGAGCGGGCAGAAAAGTTGTTTTAATAAAACGGCAGCGATCGTTTTTGCTCGCTTTTATGTCAATCGTAAAAGATGAATAAGGAAACAAGGAGGCGAGTGACATGTCATTAAAGAAATTGAGCGATAAACTGATTCTCCTTGTAGGTGCGGTTCTAACTCTATTCCAGATTTATACGGCTGCTACAATGCCCTTTCCTGGTATGCAGCAAAGAAGCATTCATCTTGGCTTGGGACTGGCTCTTGTTTTTCTTGTAAAATCGAAGGCAAAGAAACCCGAGTATCAAAATTTAGTTTTATTGCTTGGGATAATTCTTGCTGTTGTGTCTCTTGCAGTGTGTTTTAACGTAACGTGGCAGTGGCTTGATATGGCGGAGCCAATGCGTTTAACTTTCCCTGAGACGGAAGACTTTGTTTTTGGAACGACGCTTATTTTGTTAGTTCTCTTTGGAACCCGTAAGGTCACAGGGGTTGCGATGCCATTAATAGCGATCTTTTTCCTTGCCTATGCCTATTTTGGAAAGTACGTTCCCATCGCTATGTTCCGTCATCCTGGTGTAAGGTTTTCTCAGTTAATTTCGATGGGATATATGGGAACGGAAGGAATTTTCAGCAGCATTTTAGGAGTTTCTACAAATCAGGTTTTTATTTTCCTTCTGTTTGGGCAACTGCTTGACTCTTTAGGCGGAGGAGCATTCTTCCTCGACTTGGCGAATAGCGGATTTGGCAGAGTGAGAGGTGGTCCCGCGAAAGTTTCCATTTTCGGCAGCGCTTTATTTGGATCTATCAGCGGCAGCGCCGTGGCTAACGTCGTTGCAACCGGAACGATAACGATTCCCTTGATGCAGGAAGTCGGATATACTCCCGTTTTTGCAGGAGCCGTCTCTGCAGTGGCTTCAACTGGCGGCCTTATCATGCCTCCTGTTATGGGCGCAGCTGCGTTCATTATGGCCGATATTCTGGGAATTCCTTATTGGGATGTCTGTAAAGCGGCTGCAATTCCCGCGATTCTCTATTATCTGGCGCTTTATCTCTGTGTGGATTTTCGCGCAGCGTCGCTGAATATGCATGGGCTGCCTGAGAATGAGATCCCCAAGTTTAAGGATGTTATAAAAAAAAGCGGTTTCATTTACATTACGCCGCTTGTCCTTTTGGTTTATGTATTGGGAGTTCTTCAGTATCCGGCTGATAAGGCTTGTTTCTACTGTTGCTGTTTGCTGATCGTTTTGTCTCTTACAAAGAAAGAACTGCGGAAAGTTCTTGCTGAAGATTGGCTTACAATCCTTGTAAAAACAGCTCGCAGTTCTATGACGGTAATTATGGCGTGCTCTTGTGCCGGATTGATTCTGCTTGCGCTTCAGACCTCGGGCTTAATTCTCAAACTCGCGAATATTCTTGTTGCTCTTGCGGGCGGGAGACTGTGGCTTTTGCTGATCCTTGTTATGCTGTGTTCCATCATTATGGGTATGGGCCTTCCCGCGTCAGCTTGCTACATTATCTTAGCGATCCTCGGAGCGCCTGCTATTGTCTCTTTAGGCGTGCCTCCCGTTGCGGCGCATTTGTTCGTTCTGTTCTTTGGATCGATGTCGGCGATTACTCCACCTGTGGCTATGGCCGCATTTGCTGCCGCTCCGATTGCAAGAGCTTCGTCGGCGCGCATTGGGTACGCCGCATGGTGGATGGGGCTGCCTGCGTTCTTAATCGCATTCTGCATGGTTTTCCAGCCTGCGCTCGTAATGATCGGCTCTTTGTGGGAGATTGGACTTGCTGTCTTTTTCTGCGTTGCCGGCGTATTCTGCATGACGGTCGGCCTTCAGGGATATTTCCTCTCTCGCGTGTCAGTTTTACGCCGCGTCATTTGGATTGTTGCCGGTGCAATGCTGATTGCGCCTGAAACTATCAGCTCGGTGATTGGCCTTGTAATCGGAGTTTTCCTGTATTTTGTTGAAAAGACTCTGAGTAAGAAAGCCGTTGCAGCGTGACGTTATTCAATCCTAATGGGAGAATAGTTTTCCGGAAAGTGTAAAAATTCCGCTTTCAGGATTTTTGTGAATTCCTTGAGGATTGGAGAAAGAGGCTTCTTATCCTGATAAACGACGCAAACATGCCAGTCCGGGATGTAGTGTTTGTCCAGCAGGCAATAAGAAGCCTTTGTGTGATTATCAATAAAATTTCGGTAATAGTCGGGCAGAAAGGCAAGACCTATTCCGGCGGATGCCATGCGTTTGATAGTTTCGATGCTGCGGGATTTGAAGACTATCGGCGGGTTGATCCCGGCGGCTTCAAAGATTTTTTCCGCGACCTGATTCATTCGCTGGCCTTCGGCGCTTTCAATGAAAGGTTCCTTTCCTAAAAGTTTGATGTCGATGTACGGCAGGGGGGCGCCGTCTTTTCTGTAGAAGAATTTTTCAAGATGATGCCCTTTCTGCATCATGAGAAGGACCTGCCCTTTAAAAAGAGGTTCGTAGGCGAGTCCCTGAATGGCGGTTCCCGTAAAGGGAAGAATGGCCGTGTCGAGTTCACCCGATAAAACGAGGCGTTCAAGTTCGGCCGAGGTTCTTTCAAGAACTTGAAGTTCGACGTTGGGGTGAAGTTGCGAGTAAATCTTTTTGATGCGGGTAAACATGTACGATCCGAGGTACAGCGTGATTCCTAAGAGGATGCGCCCTGCGTCGTTTTTTAAGATGTCGTGGATTTCGTTCTCAAGGTCTCGCGAGATCTGAAGGATTTTGAGCCCGGCGGCGACGAAGCGTTCGCCCGCATAGGTGAGGCGCATGGAGCCGGAAGAGCGGTCAAATAAAGGCGCGCCGAGGCGTTTTTCGATTTTTTTCAACGATTGAGTGAGCGAGGGCTGCGCAATGTGCAGAGCGCGGGCCGCCTTGGTGACGCTGCCTTCGCTTTTGATCGAGAGAACGTAATTGATTTCGCGCAGGTTAAGCTCCATGTGTCCTGTTCCGCCTCTGCCGAGACGGAACGTTTCCTCCTTGCCGTGAACGTTAAATGATTCTTGATGTGTTGAAAAAGGAGTCTTATGATGGCAGAAAATTTGACAATATCAGAACAAATGGCGGAATTTGCTTTGAGTCTTACGTATGAGCAGATTCCCCTGAATGTGATTGATTATGGAAAAATGCTCCTGATGGATACATTCGGAGTCGCGATGTCGTGCCAAAAACTGCCTCATGCCGAGGCGGTGAAGAACGCTCTGTTTGAGCTGAAGTCCCCGGCTGGCTGTACTTTGTGGGGCGGAAGGGACAAGGCTTCGCTTGCCGACGCGGCTCTGTATAACTCTTCACTGATTCACGGCGCGGATTACGACGATACGCATGTGGCCGCTATTGTGCACCCGAGCGCCGCCGTGACGAGCACGGCAGTGACCGTGGGCGAGTATGTGAACGCCTCCGGGCGCGATATGATGACGGCAATTGTAGCGGGCTGGGAGATTATTGTTCGCCTCGGTTTGGCTGCAAAAGGGAGATTCCACGATGTCGGCTATCACGGAACGGGGATCGTCGCGCCGTTTGCCGCAGTGTGCGTTGCAGCAAAGCTGATGGGGCTTTCCAAAGAAACTCTGGTCAACGCGCTGGGCATTTGTGGAAGCCAGTCGGCGGCTCTTCAGGAGTTTTTGAACGACGGTTCGTGGACGAAAAAGATCCATCCGGGCTGGGGGGCTCACAGCGCAATTTATGCGTTGCTGATGGCCAAGCACGGGTATGTCGGCCCGAAAAAGGTTTTTGAAGGCAAGTTCGGAATGTGGAAAACACACGTGGGCGGCATCGACGGCCTTCAGGAAGAATTTAGCGACATCGGAAAAGTTTGGCATACGCCCGAGATCGCGTTTAAGATGTACCCCGTGTGCCACATGACCCATTCGTTTATCGATTGTATGCTTGCTCTTCAGAAGGAATACGGATTTACGGCCGATGATATTCAGTCAGCCGAGTGCCGCATTGAAAAACGCTGCTACGAGATCGTGTGCGATCCGCGCGAGGCGAAGATTCATCCGCAGAGCGATTATATGATGCGCTTCAGCCTGCCGTACGTCGTGGCGATCGCGGCGATCAAAGGCGCGATCGGCCCGTGGGAGGTCGATATGAAGTACGCAAAAGCCCCCGCAGTTCTCGATCTGATGTCGCGGATTCAGTGCGTGGCTGATGAGAGCAAGCGTAATCCCGGTCGGTTCCCCGGCTGGCTCAAGGTCGTGACAAAAGACGGGCATGAATATATCAAGGATCAGCGGTATGAATTGGGGACGCTACAAAATCCTATAAGAATTGAGAATGTTATTGCTAAATTCAATAGTAACGTAACTCCATTTTACACCAAAAATGAGATTCAGACATTAGTCAATAAAATTAAAGATTTCGATAAGCTTTCAAATGCGGAAGAACTTATTCGGTGTTTTGTGAGTTCGCAGTCGGAATAAAAAGTTTAGTCTAATTTACGGAGGAGAACATGGGACAGACTCTTGTTGAAAAGATTTTAAGCGAAAATGTGGGCAGATCCGTTAAAGCGGGCGAAACCGTTGTTGTAAACGTAAACTTTGCCGCGCTTCATGACGGCTCGGGGCCTCTGCTTGTCCGTCTGATGAAGGAGAGAGGATACGATAAAGACCCGGTTTTCGATCCAAAAAAAGTTCTTTTTGCGAACGAGTTTGGCCCTGAGTCGACGCGCGAAGTTGCAAACGAGCACGCGCTGTGCCGTGAATACGCGAATTCTCATCATTGCTTCTGGGAAGAGGGGGCTACGGGACACGTTCACGCTCACGTGTATGAATCGTACCTGAAGTGCGGCACAGTATGCATTATCGGCGATTCGCATACGACGGTTCACGGCGCGTTCGGCTGCTTTGCGACGGGCTGCGGTTCAACGGATATGGTTGCGGTGACTCGTTTCGGCAAAACGTGGATCAGGGTTCCGGCGACGTTCCGCATCAACGTGACGGGAAAACTTCCCAAGGGCGTTTATTCCAAAGACATTATGCTGAAGCTCGCAAGCATCATTAAATCTGATCAGGCGATTTATAAATCGCTGGAGTTCCGCGGCGATACGATCCACTCTCTTTCGCAGGAAGCGCGCCTTACGATCACGAGCATGGGCGTTGACCTTGGCGCGAAAAACGCGATCATGGAAACAGATGACCATACGCGCGAATTTTTGCGCCAGATGGGCCGTGAGGAAGATTACCGCGAAATCGTTGCCGATGATGACGCGAATTACGAGCGCGTGATCGACATTGACGCGACGAAGCTTGAGCCGCTGGTTTCCAAGCCGCATTATGTTGAAAACGTCGATCTTGCGAAAAACTGCGAGGACGAGAAGGTCAATCTGATTTACCTCGGCAGCTGCACGAACGGGCGCATTGAAGATATGCACATCGCCGCCGATATCCTTCGCGGCAAAAAGGTCGCCAAAGGCGTGCGCCTTCTTGTGATCCCCAACTCGCGCTATGTTTATCATGAATGCCTGCGTGACGGCACGCTTTTGACCCTTGCCGAGGCGGGCGCTATGATCGAGGCGCCGAATTGCGGACCGTGCATGGGCGTTCATCAGGGAATTCCGAGCGACGGCGAAGTGGTCGTGGCGACTCAGAACAGAAACTTTAAGGGCAGAATGGGCAATCCCACGGCGAGGATTTATCTTTCCAGCCCTGCGACCGCAGCGGCGACCGCCCTTACCGGACATATCACCGATCCCCGCGAAGTTATGGACTAGCCGATCGAAAGGAAGAATATAAAAATGATTCGTGAGCACATTCAAGGCAAGGCGTGGAAGTTTGGCAGCAATGTCAGCACGGATTCGATCGCTCCCGGGCGTTTGATTTCATTAAGAGCGAATCCGCCCGAGTATGCGAAGCACCTGCTCGAAGATTCGCGCCCCGAGTTTATTAAAAACGTGAAAAAAGACGATTTTATCGTGGCCGATAAAAACTTTGGCTGCGGTTCCAGCCGCGAGATCGCCCCGCTGATTATTAAGGAAGCCGGAGTCGGCGCCGTGCTGGCAAAGTCGTTCGGCCGCATTTTTTACCGCAACGCGATCAATAACGGCATGATCCTGATCGAGTGCGATACGGATAAAATCTCCGACGGCGAGGAACTTTTTGTCGACATCGCCAACCGCGTGATCCTGAAGCCGAACGATCCGAGTTTTAAAATGCCGTTTACTCTTTCAGACAAGGAAATCAAGATTGTCAGTGAGGACGGCCTGCTGAATTATATCGAAAAATATAATTCACTTGATATCTAATCCGATCCGTTCAGGAGCTTAATCATGAACGAGCTGAGGAATCTGGCGCGCTTTATTCTGAGCTTCCGCCTTGAGAACGTGCCTGAAGCAGTGGTAAACGCGGCGCGTTACTGCGTTCTTGATTCCATGGGTGCGGCTCTCGGCGCGGTTCATTACGGAGAAATTCCCGGCGAGTGCGAGCGTTTTAAAAAATGGTTCGGAACTTCCGCCCCCGTTACCGCTTCCGTGTGGGGGCACGGCGAAAAAATGACGCCGACGGCGGCGTTGCTGCTGAACGGGATTATGGCTCACGCGCTGGAGCTTGACGATGTCCACACAGGGTCAAAATCCCACGTCGGCGCGGTTATTGTGACAACAGCGTGGACTCTTGCCGACGCTCTCGGAATCGGCGGAAAAGAATTCCTTGAAGCGGTTATCGTCGGTTATGAAACGATGGCCCGGATCGGGCTTGGCATGGATGTTGTCAGCAACCGCAAACGCGGCTGGCATACGACGGGGCTAATCGGAACGTTTGGCGCTGCTGCAGCTGCTGCCCGCCTGTTAAAACTTAGTGAAGATCAAACGGTGAGCGCTTTGGGAATGGGGGGAAGCCAGTCGGCCGGCCTTTGGGCGTTCTTGGCCGAGGGCGCTACGTGTAAAAAGCTGAGTCCCGCCCGCGCCGCTGTAAACGGCCTGACTTCCGCGTTGCTGGCGCAGGGTGGCATGACGGGGCCGGAGCACATTCTTGATGCGGAAGACGGTGGTTTTTACGCGGCCGTGACGGATCGCTTTGATATGTCAAAAGTCGATGCCGAACTTGGAATGCGCTACGAGATTTTGAACATCGACAAAAAGCCCTATCCGTGCTGTCGCTCAACGCATCACGCGATTGACGCCGCGCTGATGCTCCGCGAAAAATATCGTATCGCCCCGGAACAGATTGCGTCCGCTTTGGTTGAAACCTATGACGTGGGCGTTCTGCAATGCGGCTTTGCCCATTATCCCTCAAGCTATGTCGAAGCCAAATTCAGCATTGCTTATACCTGCGCGGCGGCCTTTGCGCGCGGTAGGGTTACGCAGGCCGAGTTTCGGAGCGAATTGCTCGAAGATCCGCAAATTAAGCGGATTGCCGAGAACACAAAGGTCATTCCCGATAAGCTGTTTACAGAACGGTACCCCAAACGCTGGGGCAGCCGCGTGACGGTTACATTGAAAGACGGCCGCGTCTTGACGCAGCAAATTGACGATATGTCGGGAAGCAAGGCGGCTCCGATGTCGCCCGAACAGGAACAGGGCAAATTTATAGGCTTGTCAGTTGAGAGTTTTTCATTGGGAAAAGCTCAAAAACTGATGGCTGAAATTCTCAAAATCGAAACGTTAGAGAAATTGCCCAGTCTTTCGTAAGATCGTTGATCGAAGAGACAAAAATTCATAGTGGCTTTTATGACAAGGAGCGTTCTTACTAAAGAAATCATTATATATTTATAATATAAAATGATTGAATTTTTTAGGTGCTATGCAAAAAACGTATGGACTTTCATATAGAATGTTCATTTGATTTTATTGTAAGGTATTGATATAGTGCCATCAAGTAATAAAGAGAAACGAACTCTCATAAAAAAGAAAGCGGGGAATTTTTTATGATTACGTTGATCGATAAGTCCGTCACTCTCTTTAACGGAAAAGTTCTGGTTGCTGAGCCTGAAAAGCTCTCAGACGACGAACTGAAAGCGAGATTGGCTGAAGAAGGGGAGCATTATGAGGGATCTTTGCCCGTTCAGTCGGGCGAGGGCACCATGGCCCGCCGCATCGTCGCCGCGCACGATTCCTATCGTGGCGACGGGCTGCTGCACCTGAAGTTCGACGCGCTGACTTCGCACGACATCACCTATGTGGCGGCGCTGCAAACGGCCGTCGCCTGCGGGCTGGAGAAGTTCCCCGTGCCCTACGTGCTCACCAACTGCCACAACAGCCTCTGCGCCGTCGGCGGCACGATCAACGAGGACGATCACATGTTCGGCCTCACGGCGGCGCGGAAGTTCGGCGGCATTTTCGTGCCCCGTCATTTGGCCGTGATCCATCAGTATATGCGCGAAACGACGGCCAAAAGCGGCGGCATGATCCTCGGCACCGACAGCCACACCCGCTACGGCGCGCTGGGCACGCTGGCCGTCGGCGAAGGCGGCCCGGAAATGGTCAAGCAGCTTCTCGGCCGTACCTACGATTTCGCCTGGCCGGGCGTGATCGCCGTCTATCTGACCGGCACGCCCCGTCCCGGCGTCGGGCCTCACGATGTGGCGCTGGCCGTCATCGGCGCGGTGTTCGCAAGCGGCTTCGTCAAGAACAAGGTCATGGAGTTCGTCGGTCCCGGCGTCTCCAGCTTGAGTGCCGAGTTCCGCCTCGGGATCGACGTGATGACGACGGAAACGGCCTGCTGGAGTTCGATTTGGCGCACCGACGAAAAAATCGCCGAATTTTTCCGCGTCCACGGCCGCCCTCAGGACTACGCCCCGCTCGAGCCCGACGCGGCGGCCCGTTACGACGGCGCGCTCGTCGTCGACCTGAGCGCCGTCGAGCCGATGATCGCCGTTCCGTTCCATCCCAGCAACGCCTTTACCATCGCCGACTTCAATGCCAACGCCGGCGACATCCTGCGTCAGGCCGAGCGGGACGCGCGCGAACTGATGGACAACCCCGAGCTGGACGTCGACCTGACCGGCAAGCTGCGCGGCGGAACGTTCCACGTCGAACAGGGCGTGATCTGCGGCTGCGCCGGCGGCAACTTCGAGAACCTCGTCGCCGCGGCGCAGATCCTCGACGGCGGCAGCACCGGCCGCGGCGCTTTCGGCCTCAGCGTCTACCCGTCCAGCATGCCCGTCGGCGAGGCGCTGATGAACGGCGGCTGGATGCAGAAACTGATCAGCGCCGGAGCGGTCAACTATCCGGCCTTCTGCGGCCCCTGCTTCGGTGCCGGCGAGACGCCCTGCAACCAGGGCTTCAGCGTCAGACATACGACGCGCAACTTCCCCAACCGCGAAGGCTCCAAGCCCAACGCCGGCCAATGGTCGGCCGTGGCGCTCATGGACGCGCGCAGCATCGCCGCCACGGCGGCCAACGGCGGCGCGCTCACCAGCGCTTTCGAGTTCGCCGACCGCCTCGCGGAGCACGAGCCGTACGTCTTCGACGCCGAGATTTACGCCAAGCGCGTCTACAACGGCTTCGGCCGTCCGCATCCGGAAACGGAGCTCCGCTACGGCCCCAACATCAAGCCCTGGCCCGGGATCGCCCCGCTGCCGGAGAATCAGCTGCTGCTGGTCGCCTCGGTGATCGACGACCCCGTCACCACCACCGACGAGCTGATCCCCTCCGGCGAGACCTCGTCGCTGCGCAGCAACCCGCTCAAGCTGGCCGAGTTCACGCTGCAGCGCAAAGATCCAAATTACGTGCCCGCGGCCAAGCGGGCGAAAGCGCTCGAAGAAGCGCGCGCCGCGGCGGTGAAAGACGGCGGCGGGATGCCCGCGGAGCTGAAAAAACTGCTCGAGCTCGCCGGGATCGCCGCCGGACGCGTCGGCCTCGGCAGCCTCGTCTGCGCCGTCAAACCCGGCGACGGCTCGGCGCGCGAGCAGGCCGCCAGCAGCCAGAAAATGCTGGGCGGCCAGGCCAACGTGGCCCGCGAGTACGCCACCAAACGCTACCGCAGCAACCTCGTCAACTGGGGCATGGCCCCGTGGATCGTCGGCGACGCAGACCGCGCCAGGTTCAAAACCGGAGCCTGGCTCTTCATCCCCGGCGTGAGGGCGTTCGTGGACGGCGACGGCACGGAGATCGAAGCCGAACTGCTCGACGGCTGCACGCGCCTCCCCGTGACGCTGTCGCTGCCCGGCGTCACGCGCGGCGAACGGGACATGCTCCTCGCCGGCTGCCTGATGAACGCGTACCGCGACGAGAAAAATAATTGAGCGACTTCCCCGTTGAGCAAAAACAAACAGGCGCGCGCCGCTTCGTTCGAAGCGGCGCGCGCCTGTTTGTCCGCCGTTCCCGATGCCGGCCGGGGACGGCGCTTTTTTTAGTCCAAACCGTTTTCGAGGTTGTCGTACACTTCGCCGTCGACGATGGTCTTTTCGCACAGCGTCAGATTGCTGAAGGGGTTGCCGCTCCACACGGCGAGGTCGGCGTCCTTGCCGGGTTCGACGCTGCCCATGCGCCGCCCCTCGGCAGCCGGAGCGGAGCGCTGACGCCGCTTGCGGGTCCCTTCCGCGAAGCTCCGGCCGGTCCGGCCGGCAAAACGTGAATAAAAAGAGTCTGTTTCCCCTTTCTCCGCTCCCGGAGGCATGGAAAACAGACTCTTTTTTTGCGCGGAACCCCGACATTTTTCATGAAGTTTTTGATTTTCAACGATGTTTTTCGATAAATTAGTTCTGAAAATAATCTGCGATTCAAGCCGTTTCCCGCGGCGCGCACAGCCCCCCGGCGCAGCATCTGCCAGCTGCCGCACCCCTCCGGGACGGAGCGTGGCGCCGCGGGGTGACGGCGATACATACAGACTGTAATCTTTACACGGGGGGGGGGTATGGTATGTTTGTAAACATTCTTATGATGTCGCGCTGTATGTCGGCAGAAACGTCCGTGCCGCTGCGGAACGGGCGGAAAAGAGAAACGGCGCGCCGCGTGCGCGCCGCATATTCGAGGAGGTCGTGAAGATGAAAGTGAAGCTTGTGCAACGGCGGGAGTCGCCCGCCGGACGGAAGGCGGCGGCGCTGCTCCTGGCGCTGACGTTGGCGCTGGGATGTAACGTAGGGAGCGCTTTCGGCAGCGTCGTTACCGGAGATCAGCTGCAAATCGGCGGGGGCTCGTCAATACACTTCCTCGCCGCCGGCACGATAGGGATGAACGCTAAGGCCGACGGCCCCCAGTCCATCGCGATAAGCCTCGGAGCTCAAGCCCTCGGTGACAGCGCCATTGCGATCGGAAGAAATACCAAAGCCTCCGCCGACGCTTCCGTGGCGATCGGACTCCTTGCGGAAGCCAGCGGCTTTCACTCAATGGCGCTGGGGGATCGCACCAAAGCCCAAGCTACAAACGCCGTTGCCATAGGGAGGGAGACCGTTGCCAGCGGCGAGCGTTCCACCGCGATGGGATACCAGAGCCAAGCCAGCGGCACATATTCCACCGCGATGGGATTTTCTTCGCAGGCGAAGGGCGAAAACTCCCTGGCGGCGGCGGGCGGCGTCGTTGAAGTCGGCGCGGCCAATTCCTTCGCCGTCGGCGCGGGCGCGGTCGCCGCACAGGCCCATTCCATCGCCCTCGGCAGCGGCGCGGTGGCCAATACCGGGGCCGGGAAGGTCGGATATTTGGCCCCCGCCGGGCAAGCAAACGCGCCGGCATGGAAAGCCACAAGAGCGGCCGTCGCCGTGGGCAACGCGGCCGCGAACGTCACCCGCCAGATCACCGGCGTCGCCGCCGGCACCGAAGACACCGACGCGGTGAACGTCGCGCAGCTGAAAGAATTCGCGGCCACGGGCAGCAACGCCCTGCAGAGCTGGACGGCCCAGATCAACGGAACCGCCGTGAAGACCGTCACCAAGGCCGACAGCACCCTCAACTTCAAAGCCGGCGGCAACGTCGTCCTCGCCAACGATGGCGGAGCCGTCAAGATCTCCCTCAGCCCAACCCCTCACTTCACCGAAGTGTTCGTCGGCGCCAAGACCCATATCTACGACGGCTGGGCAACTTTCGGCGCCATCAACATCAACGGCTCCGCCGGAACCAACACCATCACCGGCCTGAGCAACACCGCCCTCGACTCCGGCTGGGGCGAAAACGCGAGAGCCGGACAGGCCGCCACCGAAGGCCAGCTCAAAGCCGTGAAAAACGGACTCGACGCCACCGCCGCCGCGGTGAACAGCGGCCTGAACTTCAAAGCCGACGACGGCGCCAGCGTCAACAAAAAACTCGGCCAGACCCTCAACATCGCCGGCGACGGCGTCAACACCGAGACCAAAGTCGTCACCGACAGCGCCACCGGCGAGACGAAATTCGTCGTCGGCCTCAGGAACGAACTCACTTTCGAGGTCAAAGACCCCAACAGCGGCGCCGTCACCGGCCAGCTCACCATCAACAAAGACGGCAAAGGCACCGTCAACGGCCTGAGCAACACCGCATGGGACCCCGAGAACATCACCCCCGGACAGGCCGCCACCGAAGACCAGGTCAAAGCCGTGGACGACAAGGTCGCCGCGCTCGGCGGCGTCGCCATGACCGGCTGGGACGCCCAGATCGACGGCGTGAAAGTGAAAACCGTCAGCAAGACCGACAGCATCCTCAACTTCAAAACCGGCAGCAACATCGTCCTCGCCAACGAAGGCGGAGCCGTCAAGATCTCCGTCAAAGACGCCCCCGACTTCGCCGGCAAAGTCAGCGCCAACGGCTTCGACGCCAAGAACCACAAAATCGAGAACGTCGCCGCCGGCAGCATCAGCGCCGGCAGCAGCGACGCCGTCAACGGCGAGCAGATATGGAACCTCGCCAGCAGCACCGCGGCGCACCTCGGCGGCGGTTCCCAGGCCCAGGCCGACGGCAGCGTCTCCGCCCCTTCCTACACCTTCAAGACCATCGGCGGCGGCGGCGATTACCACAGCGTCGGCGACGCCCTCGACGCCGTTGACCGCGAGTTCGGCAGCATCTACGGCAAATTCGGCGACGTCTCCAGCCAGATGGGCGAACTGCGCCGCGACCTCAAGAGCGCCGGCGCCCTCGGCTCGGCCTTGAGCGCCCTGAAACCCATGCAGTACGACCCCCTCGAACCCAGCCAGCTGATGGCCGGATTCGGTGCCTACAAGGGCGAGTACGCGCTGGCGCTTGGCTTTGCGCACTACGTGAAGGAAGACTTCATGGTCCACGCCGGCGTGTCCGTCACCCACCACGGCGAGTCGATGGCCAACGCCGGACTGACGTGGAAGATCGGCGGCAAGGCGGCCAAAGACGCCGTTCCCGAGCGCTACCGCAGAGGCCCGCTCAGCAGCGTCTACGTGATGCAGAAGGAGAACGCCGAGCTGCAGGCGCGGGTGGCTTCGCAGGCGCAGGAGATGGCTTCGCAGGCGCAGGAGATCGCGGAGCTGAAAGCCGGCATGGAAGAGATGAAGCGTCTGCTGCGGGCGTCGAAGCGGAAGTAGCGCAAGCGGTACGAGCGCGTACGAGCAGCACAAACAACGCGAACGGTATAAGCGGAACAAAGCGGCGCCATGGCGCCGGGACGTTCGTCCCGCGCCGGCGCGAAAAAAAGAGAGAGGGCGGATGTTTTTTCAGTCCGCCCTCTCTCGCGTTTTTTCATTTGAATTTTCTATGGATCCAAGGAGGTTTTTCAGTGAAACGTGTGATGAAAATGAAGCGCGTGATGAAATCGATAGTTTTCTTCGTGACGCTCGCGGCTGCGGCCGGAACGGCATTCGCCACGGAGATCGCCGTGGTGGACACGGAGAAGCTCTTCAGTCAGTCCGAACCCGGCAAGCTGGGACAGGCTCATCTGGAAGAGGTGCAGAAGGTGCTCCAGAAGGGATTCGACGAGCTGCTGGCTCTGTACCGCGCACGGAAAACACGCCCGAGGCGCGGAACTCGATCGCGTAAGGGCGAGCGGCGCTGGAACGTCAGATGGAGGTGGAGCGAGCGGCGGCGCTGCAGTCGGAGTTGACGGCGGCTGTGGAGGCGTGGCTGAAGAGGAATCCGAAGTTCCACGCGGTGCTCGCCCGTCAGCTGTTGCTCGGCGCGGACGCGAAGCTCGACGCGACCGGCGCCGTGATGAAGGAGATGAACAAGCGCAAGCCTAAGTTCGCCGAGCTGCCCACGGTGAAGGTGAACAAACCGGAGCCGCCCGCGCCCGAAGCGAAGTAGCGGACAACGCAAGCCCGAAAGCGCAGCGGGAGCCGCCGCGGAGAAGCGACGGAGCGGAAGTTTGAACAAAGTCCGCCGCGAAAGCCGCGGAGGCAGCGGGAAAAACACGATACGACTTATAACGAAGAAAGCACGGCGACCGTCAGGCCGCCGTGCTTTCTTTAATGACGCTTGCGCTTTTCTCCGCTTCGCCGCGGCTGTCTTTGTTCGAAGCTGCGTGCGCGGGCGCCGGCGGAGCGGCTTTAGTCCAAACCGTTTTCGAGGTTGTCGTACACTTCGCCGTCGATGATGGTCTTTTCGCACAGCGTCAGATTGCTGAAGGGGTTGCCGCTCCACACGGCGAGGTCGGCGTCCTTGCCGGGTTCGACGCTGCCCATGCGGTCGGCGAGTCCGAGCAGACGGGCCGGACGGATGGTCACGGCCTCGAAGGCCGTTTTTTCGCTCAAGCCTCGGGCGATGCACATGCCCACGTAGACGGGCAGGTATTTCGTCCCCGAGGATGTGTCCTGCGTCAGGCAGAAGTTGACGCCGGCGGCCTCGAACACGGCGGGGGTGGTGAGGCGGCGGCCCCAGATCTCCATTTTCGACGGCCCCATCGCCAGCGGGCCGATCACGCAGTCGACATGGTGCTCTTTCAGAAAGTCGAGGATCTTGTAGCCTTCGGTGCAGTGCTCGATGGAGTAGTCGAGATGGAACTCCTCGGCGATGCGCACGGCGGTGACGATGTCGTCGGCGCGGTGCGCGTGGATGCGGCACTTGCGCTCGCCCCGGACGACCGGCACCAGTTCGTCGAGCGTGAAGTTGCGCTTCGGCTTCCTGCGGGGATCCTTCTCGCCGCGTTTCAGCTCTTCGGAGTAATCGAGCGCTTCGTACAGCGCTTTGCGCATCACCGAGGCCAGTCCCATGCGGGTCATCGGGGCGCGGTGCTGTTCCACGCCGTAGACGCGCTTGGGATTTTCGCCCATGGCGAACTTCATGTGTTCGCTGCCGGGAATGGCGATGTCGTACACGGTGGCGCCTTTTTTCGTTTTGAAGCTGACGCCGATGCCGCCGCAGACGTTGGCCGAACCGGGGCCGGTGTAGCAGACGGTGAAGCCGGCGCGGCGGGCGGCTTCGATGCCTGTATCGAACGGATTCAGCGCGTCGATGGCGCGCACCTGCGCGGTGACGGGATCGGTCTTTTCGTTGCCGTCGAGGACGGACGGCATGGTCGCCGGTTCGTTGAACGTGGAGATGTGCGTGTGAGCGTCGATGAATCCGGGCGTGACCCATTTGCCCGCCAGATCGAGCGTCTTCGTCCCTGCCGGCACGCGCACGCTTGCGCCGACGGACTTGATCCTGTCCCCGTCGATGAGGACCATGCCTTTTTCGTACGTTTTCCCCGTGACGGTGACGACCTTTGCGTTTTTCAGCAGCAACATGAACGGATTTCTCCTCTCGAATGATATGACGTTTTTCCGCGCGAAGATACCGCGGCGATTTCAGAATATTACGGCTGGACGGGAGAATCAATCTTCGCTCCGCTGGCTCCGTTCGCGCAGAAAATCCCAGAAGGCTCTGACGGCGCGAAGCTGCAGCGAGACGGCGCGGCAGTAAGCCCGCGTGTCGCGGCGCAGTTCGCGCTTGCCGGAAGCGAAGAGAAGACGCTCGCGGAACAGATCCGGGCAGCCCTGTACGTCGAGCCCGGAAAGCAGGCTGTAGCCCAGTCCGCGCCGCACCATCTCCACGCAGATGTCGGAACGGTCGACGACGGTGGAAACGCGCGGCGGCCGGCGGTAGCGCTCCATCCACCAGCGGTGCAGTTCCGCTTCCAGAGGCGCGTCGGTGGTGATACGGATCTGCGGCAGTTCGGGCAGACGCTCCAGCTCGACGGGCGCGGCGCTGACGACGTAATAGTAAGGATCGGCGCCGAGGGGCAAACTTTCTTCCCCCCAATCGAACGGTCCGCGCACGATGGCCACGTGGACTTCACCCGCGCTCAGGCGGCGCGACTGAGCGGCGCTGTGTCCGGTGACGACGTGGACGTCCGCGCCGCGGCAGCGGGCGGAGAATTCTTTGAGAATCCCCGGCAGGCAGGCGCGCGCGTAGGCGTTGGCGCAGGCCAGGCGAATCGTGCCGCGCACGTCGGCGCCGCGGTTGTCGATGTATTCGCGCAGCGCCTGCAAACGCTGCAGTTCTTCGGCGGCGTAACGGGCCAGCGCTTCGCCTTCGGCGCTCAGCTCGACACCGCGCGCTCCGCGGACGACGATGGCGCAGTTCAACTCCTGCTCGATCTGTTGGATGCGCCGCGTCACGGCCGGCTGGGTGACGTACAGCCTCTGCGCCGCGCGCGTGAGATTTTTTTCCGCCGCCAGCGCCGTCAGCAGTGTCCAATCCTTTTCGTTCATGCACCTCGCCTCCTTTTTTCCCGCTTCATTGTAGCAGTCTTTCCTCCAAACGGCGCTATTACGCCAAACGGAAAAGAAGAATGACGCCGGCATGGGGTGAAGCACGTCCGGTTCCCTTCCGCCTCCTTTCGTGCTAAACTGGGCGCAGTCTGCGAAAGGGGGCGAGCTCCGCATGATACGAAGAGCGACGGGACACGACATCGACGCGGTGCAGCAGATCTACATGGAACTGTTCGCCTGGGAGCGCCGTCACGAGGCGTACTCCAAATGGGTGTCGGGGGTCTACCCCAACCGCACGACGATCCGCCGCGCCATCGCCAAGCAGGAAATGTACGCGCTGTGGGACGAAAAGGGCAAGGGCAAAAAAATTTACGCGGCTCTGGCGATCAGCCGGGAGCAGCCCGAGGACTACGCCCGCGTGAACTGGAAGTTCCGCGCTCCGCCGCGGTCGGTCCTTGTCGTGCGGGCGCTGTGCGTTTCGCCGTTGCGCTTTCGCGAAGGGCTGGGCACGCAGATGATGCACTTCGTCATGGAGACGGCTTCCCGCATGCGCTGCCGCGCCGTGAGATTCGACGTGTGGTCGGGCAACGTGCCCGCCGTGAAGCTGTGCGAAAAGCTGGGCTTCCGCTGCGCCGGCAGGAAAAGCGTGGTGCGTTTCGGCGTCGGAGCCGACGAGCGGGCCTATTACGAATGGGCGCCCGCGGGCGGCGCAGGGAATGGGACCGGAAGGGCTTCTCCCGAGAGTTCGCAGGGGCACGCCTGAAAAAGGCTGCCCACACCATAACATTCCGCATCGGGAGTTTGCCGAGGCGGATCGGGTGTCGCCCGCGACGAGAACGACAAAACCGCGCTCCGAAATTTTATTTTTCGGGGCGCGGTTTTTTTGCGTGGCGGAACGTGTCTCTGCCGCCGGTGAAGACCTCGGCGTCGTCATGGCCTTTTCGATTGCGGAACTGGGCGGGAGCGTGTAGAATAACGACACTGGATCGAAACAAAAATTTAAATACGATCGGATAATCTTTAAGAGTTTATTTCAAGGAGGTTGGATGATGGATCCGAAGCAGAAAATTGCCGCTGCGGTGGAACGTCTTGCGCCCGAGCTGATCGCGCTGAGCCACGAGGTGCACGCTCATCCCGAGCTGGGCATGCAGGAGCGCCAGGCCGTGGCCTGGCAGAAGACGCTGCTGGAAAAATACGGCTTCGTCGTCGAAAATCCCTGCTGCGGGCTCGACACGGCGTACCGCGCCGTTAAGGGCACGTTGGGCAAAGGGCCGCAGATCGGCTTTCTGTCCGAATACGACGCGCTCAACGGCCTTGGCCACGCCTGCGGACACAACATGATCTGCGCGGCGTCCTGCGGCGCGGCCATCGCGCTGGCCGAAACGCTGGAAGGCCGGGAGGGCGCGGTCGTCCTCTTCGGCACGCCGGCCGAGGAGACGAGCGGCGGCAAGATCGCCATGGCCGATGCCGGGGCGTTCGACGGGCTCGACTGCGCCATGATGTTCCATCCCAATCCCAGCGAAAATCTCGTCGGCGCCGGCAGCTTGGCCGTCACCGACGTGTTCGTCGAGTTTCACGGCACGTCGGCCCATTCCTCGCGCCCCGCTCTCGGCGTCAACGCGCTGACTTCGACGCTGCACCTGTTTGCGGCCGTCAACGCTCAGCTCCACCTCTGGCCCAACAAGAGCAAAATCAACGGCATCGTCACCGCCGGCGGCACGGCCCCGAATATCATCCCCGAGTTCAGCGCCTGCGCGTTTTCCATGCGCGCCGAAAAGCTGAATCAGCTCAGGCCGATGTACGCCGATCTCGAGCGTCTGGCGCGGGCCGCTGCGGCCATGACCGGAGCGGAGCTGAAGATCGCCCATACGCCTTTCTGCTCCGAGCGCTATCCGAACCGGCCGCTGGACGAGGCCTTCAAGGCCAACATGGAAGAGCTGGGCGAGCCCATGTCATGGCCCGAGCCCGACCGCATGAGCGGCTCGTCGGACATCGGCAACGTGTCGGTGCGCACGCCGTCGATTCATCCCTATTTGTCGCTGCACGCGCCTGGCGTCGGCGGCCACACGCCCGAGCTGCGCGAAGCCGCCGTGTCTCGCCGCGCCGACGAGGTGGTGCTGCTGGCCGCCAAGGGGCTGTCCATGACCGGCCTCGACGTGTTCCAGTCGCCGGATCTGCGCGCCGCGATGAAGGCCGATTTCGAGCGGAACGCCCTGCCGAACAGGGCGTGCTGAATCTTTGAGAAGCGCGGCGATCTTGTGAGCGGCCGACATCGTCGCGACAGCGCCGGAAAATGATTTGCCGGCGCTGTCGCGACGATTTATAATTCAGTGGGTGAGGATTTCGTAAGCTTGGTCGATCTGCGCCAGACGCCGTTCGCCGGCTCGGTCGGAGGCGGGACGGTCGGCATGCTCCGCGGCGACGAGCTCGCGATAGCGCCGTTTGATGTCGTTTTGCGAAGCGTCGCTGCCGAGGCCGAAAATCCCCAGCGCCCACCGGCGAGAAGCGAAGCGCGGCGCCCCGGCGGAGACTTTTTCTGCGGGCGTGCGCGGCGCTGAGGAGACGCGGCCGCTTCTGCGGGACGGCGAAGTGCCGGCGCACACGCTGAGCAGGGAGACGCCGCCCCAAACGCCGGCGGCGGCGATGAGCAGCCACATGACGGCGGTGCCGACGACGCCGAAAAGGGCGAAAAAGCCGCTGCAGAGCTTCCAGGCGAGTCCGAGCAGGCCGAAGAGCCCGTCGACGACGATCAGATAAAGCAGGCGGAACGGCAGCTTGATCAGGAACCAGACGAGGCCGAAAAATCCGTTCACGAGCGTGGGAATCAGCCAGAGAACGAAGAGCAGGCCGACGATGCCGCCGAGAAGTCCAAGACGCATCAAGGAAACCACTCCTTTGGAGGAGGCTGGGGAAACAGCCTCTATTGTAGCGTAAAATGGAGCGAAAAAGAATCCTTTCGCCGGCGCAGGGGCGGTTTGCCGCCGCCCGCAGCGAGGGGATGGCGCATATCTGAACGGAGGATGCCCCGGTGAACAAAAGTGAGTTTTTCGCCCTGCTGCGGCGCAAGGCGGCGGGGCTGGCGGCGGTCGTCGTGGCCGCTTGCGCGATCGCGGCGGCGATGTTCGCCGTGTATGAGGCGGCGTTGTGGCTGCTGCCCAAGGATGTTGCCGGACGATGGCAGTCGTTCGTCGGGCAGTTTTTCGCCGACCCGCGGAGCTTTCGCGACCTGCTGCTGCGCAAGGGCGCGTCGGCGCCGTGGTTCTTTGTGGGCGTTCAGGTGCTGCAGGTGTTGTTCGCGCCGATTCCCGGGCAGGCAGTGGCGCTGGCCGGCGGTTTCGTGTTCGGCTTCTGGAAAGGCTGGGCGCTGACGACGCTGGGACTGGCGCTGGGCAGTCTGCTCGCCATGCTGCTGGCGCGTCTGCTGGGAGAGAGATTCGTGCGCCGCCTCGTGCCCGACGGCGTGATGAAGCGTTTCGACTCGCTGCTGACGAAAGGCGGCTACACGATGTTCTTCATGATCTTCCTGTTGCCGGCGCTGCCCGACGACGCGGTGTGCTTCATCGCCGGCATGACGAAACTGAGACTGCTGCCGCTGTCGCTGGTCTGCCTGCTGGGGCGCGCTCCCGGCATGGCGGTGCTGTCGCTCCTGGGGGCCGAGCTGACCTCGGGGCCGACGGTGGGCGTGAAGGTCCTGTTCACGGCGCTGATGGTCCTTTCGATCCCGCTGTGGATCTTCTGGGAGATCATCGAGGAAAAGATCCGCGCGCTGGTCATAAAGCCGCGCCGGAAATAAAATAGCGCCTTCCAGACAAGAAGCGAGTCAAAAACAGATGGGATGCCCTTCCTGGTAAAATTTTCTCACGAAAAGGCACTTTGCAGATGGCCGTTTCCTCACGAAAAGGCAGATAACACTACGGAACGCACGGCGCGAGGCCGTCTTTTGACCCGCTTGAGAGCGGGAAAAAGGCGGCCTCGGCCGTATCGGCGCTTTTATTTCGTTTTCGCTTCCAAAAATTTGCACGCCGTGGCGACGACGGCGGCGGCGCAGGTTTTGAGGATGGCGTCGTTGGTGCGGAACTGGGGCGAGTGGTGGGCGGCGGCGTAGGGCGTGCCGAGGCCGCCCATGCCGACGTTGAAATAAATGGACGGGCGTTCGGCGGAGTAAAAGTTGAAATCGTCGGAGCCGGAGGAGATGGGGACGCGCTTCACTTTTTCGGCGCCGAACAGTTCTCCGGCCGCCTCTTCGAGCAGCAGCCCCATGGCTTCGTCGTTGACGACGCTGGGATAGACGGGGATGAAACGGAAGTCGGTGCGGCAGCGCATGGCCAGGCCGACGCCCTGGGCGATGCGCTCGATGCGTTCGGGCAGCGTGGCGCGGATATCGGGGTTGGTGGTGCGGATGTTGCCGGTGATCTCGCACTTTTCGGGGATGACGTTGACGGCGCTGCCGCTTTTGAGCGTACCGATGCTGATGACGACGCGCTCGCCGGGCGGGATCTCGCGGCTGACGACGGTCTGCAGGGCGCAGATGATCTGCGCGGCGGCGACGGTGGGATCGACGGCGTCCTGCGGGCGGCTGCCGTGGCCCCCTTTGCCGACGACGTCGAGTTCCCAGATGTCGCCGGAAGTGGTGGCGGCCCCGGGCGTGAACTGGATTTCGCCTTCGGGCGCGCCGGCGCGCACGTGATAGCCGATGACGGCGTCGACGCCGTCGAGCATGCCCTCTTCGATGAGGGCTTTGGCGCCGGGCGCGGTGGCCTGCTCTTCCGAGGGCTGGAACATGAGGCGCACGCGGCCGGGCAGCTCTTTTTCGAGCGCCTTGAAGATCTTGGCCGCGCCCAGCAGCGAAGCGGCGTGGGCGTCGTGTCCGCAGGCGTGCATGACGCCGGGGGCGGCGGAGGCGTATTCCAGATCGTTGTCCTCGCGCGCCACGGCCAGCGCGTCGATATCGGCGCGAACGGCCACGCAGGGGCCGGGCGAGTCGGGATTGACGTCGCAGACGATGCCGCAGCGCGTGCCGGCGAAGCCGCGGCGGAGGATGGCGCAGCCGATCTTTCTCAGCTCGCGTTCGATCGCGTCGGTGGTGCGCACTTCCTGCCAGCCCAATTCGGGGTGACGATGAAGCTCGTGACGGAGCGCGGTCATTTCGTCTTCGGCCTGAGCGGCCAGCGCGAGGATCTTCGTTTTGTCCATGACTTTATTCTCCCTTTCTCGAGATCACATGAAGTTGACCAGAAAGCCGGCCAGGAACACCGAAGCTATTGTAACGGTCGTGAAGCCGGAAACGAGCATCTGCGGCATGATGCGGCTTTCGATGAACTCCTTTTCCGCGGGCGTGTCGCCGAAGCTGCGCGACACTTCGTCGGCGACGATGTAGGTGCCGGGGAAGCCGATCAGGCAGCAGGCGCCGATGGCCAGCGTCATGTCGAACGAGCTTTTCGCGAAGCGGCTGATCAGGTACGCCGAGGCAACCAGGCCGATCACGGCGGCGGCGAAGGACACGGCGATCGGGTAGAAGAGCGACAGCACCATCTGCGGCGTGGCCCTGCTGAGGTTGACGTACGTGGGCAGAAGCATGATGAACATGGAGAGGCCGCTGGAGGCGGCGATGTCGAGGATGCGCCCTTCGAGAAAGCCCAGCTCGTAGGAGGCGACGCCGAAGACGAGCGCCATCACGAAGGGATGGACGCGGTTGCCGGTCGCCTGCGCGGCGGCGACGGCCAGGGCGGCGACGAGAAAGCTCTTGCACAGCAGCACGAACGGCGTGCGCAGTTTTTTGGGCAGCGCGGGGATCGGCTTTCTGCGCTCGCTCTTTTCAGCTTCGGTTTCCGCAGCCTGCCCGCCGGCGGCGAAGGCGGCCTTGAGGCGGCGCGCTTCGCGGCGCAGGCAGAGACTGGCGATGGGCACGCCGATGAAACCCTGCAGAATCAAGAGCATCGTGATGAACACAAGGATGTCGTTCAGCCCTTTGGCCTGGGCGGCTTCGCTCATGATCAGCATGGCCACGTTACCGCCGGAAATGGGACCGGTGGCGGTGAGGGCGAAGTTCATGCCGATCAGCGGACTTCCGATCAGAATCACGGCGGCCGAAGCGGCGCACATGGTCGCCAGCGCGATCAGCACGGTGCGGTACTGCGCCAGCATGGCCCGGCCGTCGATCATCGTGCCCATGTGCACCATCAGCACGGGAATGAACGTCATCGCCAGACTCATCAGCCCCGTGGTCTTGAACAAGTCCGCGGGCATCCCCAGCCAGAAAGCGGCGAGAATCATGCCCGAGGAGACGAAGCGCATGGAAACGAGCGCCCGGGTGCGCGAGGCGATCAGATCGCCGACGGTGAAGAAGCCGAGAACGACGAGAATCGACTGAAGCTGAGTGAACTGCATGACAAAAACCTCCCTGAGATGAACGGGATCCCGCGAGGATCCGTGAAGTCCGGCCGACGACGGCCGCCGAATTCCGCACGCTGCGATGTTCGTCTTGTTTGAGCCGCCAACCGGGGCTCCATGGACATTCCCCCTTTCCAGACGCCGAACGGAAGATAAACGAAAAAGAGCCGGTTCCCGCATGAATGGGAACCGGCTCTTCGTATCCGGACGGATTTATTCAGACCGCAGCACGACAGCGCGTCGGTCCTCGTCGAAGAGAGTCCCCACGCTGCGCCACCACATGCCGTTGTCAAAACTGTTATGGATATGGATGGTTGCCGAGATCATGAAAGTTCACGCCTTTGCAAAAGATTGGGAATTGCTTGGCGCATTTTATAGCACGAAGAGCCGCCGTTGTCAAGAGAATCCTTGCGTCCCCGAAAGGGGCGCCGATCCGGTGGCGCGGCGAAAGAATCCGCCTCCCTCTTGAATTTTTAAATAGGAATCGTCATAATGAATTTGCGCGCTGCTATAATAAAATCGAGAAATCACGGACGGGAAAGCAAGGCGACTCTTTCGGGGAGGTGACCGTTGTGTTTGGAGACACGATCGCGGCAATTTCAACGGCTTGGGGAAACAGCGGCATTGCCATTGTGCGGCTTTCGGGGCCCGACGCTTGGGCGATCGCGCAGCGTCAGGTGCGTCTTCAGACCGGGGCGCCGCTGAAACCGCGTTTCGCGCGTAACGCCGTGCTGCTCGACGAGGCGGGGGAAGTGATCGACCACATTCTCGTGCTGCCGTTTCGCGCTCCTCACAGCTATACCGGCGAGGATCTGGTAGAGCTGCACTGCCACGGCGGCAGCCTGGCGGCGCAGCGCTGCCTCGAACTGCTGATCTCCGGCGGCGCGCGCATGGCCCTGCCCGGCGAGTACACCCGCCGCGCCTTCGAAAACGGCCGCCTCGACCTCTCGCAGGCCGAAGCCGTCGGCGCGCTGATCCAGGCCCGCAGCAACGAGGCCCTGCGCGCCGCCAACCGCACGCTGGACGGCGAGCTGACGCGCGCCGTCGGCGAGATTTACGAGGAACTGACCGCCCTCGGCGCGGAGATCGAAGTCGGCCTCGACTTTCCCGAGGAAGACGTGCCCTACATCGCCGACGAGTCGCTGGCCGACCGCCTCGAGGTGGTGCGTCAGTCGCTGGCGGATCTGCTCGAGCGCTGCTCTTCCGGCGTCATCCTGCGCGAGGGCATCCGCGTCGCCATCGTCGGCCGCCCCAACGCCGGCAAATCGTCGCTGCTCAACGCCCTGCTCAAGGAATCACGCGCCATCGTCACCGCCATCCCCGGTACCACGCGCGACGTCATCGAAGCCGTGCTCACCTACCGCGGTATCCCGCTGCGCCTCGTCGACACCGCCGGCATCACCGAGAACTATCACGACGAAGTGGAAGCCATCGGCGTCGAGCGCGCCCGCGCCGCCATGAAAGAGGCCGACGTCTGCGTCTGGGTGATCGACGGCAGCGAACCGCTTCATCAGGAGGACGTGGACCGCGTCCACGAGCTGGCCGACACGCCGCACCTCGTCGTCCTCAACAAGGCCGACCTGCCGCAGCAGATCAGCGAAGCCTCGCTGACGGCCCTGATCCCCGCCAGTACGGTGATCTCCGTCTCTGCGGCCGAGGGACTGCGCCTCGACGAGCTGAAAGAATCCCTCGTCGGCCTCGTCTCCGGCACCGGCGCGCTCGACACGGGACTGAACGCCAGCTCGCGTCAGGTGGAGGAGCTGCGCGGCGCCATCGCCAGCGTCGGCACGGGACTGAAAGCTCTCGGCGACGGTCTCGATCAGGCGCTCGTCTCCGGCTGCGTCGGCGACGCCCGCCGTTCGCTCTCCCGCATCCTCGGCGGCGACCGCGACGAAGATTTGCTGCACGAGATTTTCGGCCGCTTCTGCATCGGCAAATAGCGTTGGGAGTCTTTCGTGGGGGGAGATCCGAGGGACGCCCGGCGCACGGTGCCTCCTGGATTACCTGGCGTTGATCAGAAAGAATGTTCCACGTGGAACATTCACAGCGGTCGTCCGGCGGCGGCTCGGGGTTGGGCGATGAAATCGTCCACAACGCAAGGAGTGGAAATATATGAAAGTTCCCGAATGCATCAGAGGACGCCGCGTCGTGCGCAGATTTTCGGACGCCCCCGCGGCAAGGCGAGCACAGTTTGCCGGGCGCTGCGAGGAAATTCCGTCGCTCGGAACTATCCCGACTGCTGCGCAGCTCGCTTTGGGGATCTCCCTCGCAGTGCCCTTCCGTTGGGCTTTTTAATTGAGAAATAATAAGATTGCCGCTTCGATAAAAAGGGCGCCGCTTTCGCATCGGGAAAGCGGCGCCCTTTTTGTGTCGGTGTTTGCGTTGTGCGGTCAACGCTGGTGCGGAATGGATGCTTCCGTCCATTGTTCGGGATTTACCGTCGCGCCGTGAGATGACGCTCGATGGCGCTGATGGCGGCGGCGATGGCCCGGGCGATGTCGTTTTTGGACATGGAAGGCTGGGGCGCAGACTGGCGGACGGCCTGTTCGGGCGCGTAAGGCACGTGCATGAAACCGCCGATGGCGCCGGGCAGTTCGTGGGCGAGATGGTAAAGCACGCCGTACATCACGTGGTTGCAGACGAACAGACCTGCTGTGTTGGACACGCGCGCCGGCAGCCCGGCGGCATGGATGGCGGCGACCATTTCCCTGAGAGGCAGCGTGGTGAAATAGGCTGCGGGGCCGTCGGCGAAGACCGGCTCGTCCACGGGTTGGTTGCCCTTGTTGTCGGGGATGCGCGCGTCGTTCAGGTTCAGCGCCACGCGCTCCGGCGTGACTTCCATGCGGCCGCCCGCCTGGCCGACGCAGAGCACGGCGTCGGGCCGATGTTCGCGCAGCGCGGCGCGGACCTCGGCGATGGACGTGCCGAAGGCGACAGGCAGGATCCGCTTGATGATTTCCAGCGCGCCGATCCGATCGGACACCAGCGCCAGCGCCTCCTGCGCGGGGTTGATCGTCTCGCCGCCGAAGGGCTCGAAGCCGGTCAAAAGCAGTTTCACGTTCATTCCTTCTTTCTTCGTTTCTCACGCCAGCGCGCGGCGCAGGGCGGCGAGCAGCCGTTCGTTTTCGGCGCGGCGTTTGACGCCGACGCGGTAATAGCGTTCGTCAAGCCCCGTGTAATTGGCGCAGGAACGGATCAGGATGCCCTGCGCCAGCATTGCCTCGCTGAGGGGCTTTTCGCTGCGGAAGAGCACGTAGTTGGCGCTGCCGTCGTAGACTTTGAAGCCCAGTTCGCGCAGCCCGGCGCGGACGAAGGCGAGTTCTGCCGCGACGACGACGCGGGTGCGGGCGCTCCATTCTCCGCCGCCGGACAGCGCCGCGAGGCCGGCCGTCTGCGCCGGGACGGAGACACTCCAACTCTGGCCGAAGTCGGCGACCCTTTCGACCAGCCGGCGGTCGGACGAAATCATGAAGCCCAGCCGCAGGCCGGCCATGGCGTAGAGCTTGGTGAACGCGTCGACGATGACCAGGTGCGGATGCGCGTTCAGCAGCGGGCGCGCCGACGGCGCTTCGGTGAAGGGAAGAAAGCACTCATCGAGAACGAACAGCGTGCCCCGCTTCTCGCAGACGGCGGCGATCTGGCCGATCAGCGCGGGACAGGTCAGCTGCCCCGTGGGATTGTTGGGATTGCAGAGGAAGAATAGGTCCGGCGCGGCGGAACCCGTCAATTCGCCGAGAATCCCGCCGCCGAGCGCGAAGTCGTCCTCCTCGCGCAGGATGAACTTCTTCACCCGAGCGCCGGAGAGCAGCGCGGCTTTCTCGTATTCCGAAAAGGTCGGCGCGCAGAGCAGCACTCTTTCGGGCTTTCGGGCCAGGCAGAGGCGGATGATCAGATCGGCGGCGCCGTTGCCGCAGAGCAGCTGCCACGGCTCGACGCCGAGCGCGCGGGCCAGCGCCGCCCGCAGCGCGCGGCAGTGCGGATCGGGATAGCTGGCGCAGGAGTCGACGCCCGCAAGCAGCGCTTCGCGCACCGCCGGCGGCATGCCCAGCGGATTGAGGTTGACAGAGAAATCGAGAGCAACGTTGCGGGAATAAACGTCTCCGCCATGGTCGAATTTATTCAAAGCGAAGCCTCCCTACTGGCCCCCGCTTTCGGAAAGACGCCAGGCCGGGCAGGGGCGAACTGCCGTCATACTAACACAGCGCCGATAAAAATAAAAGCCGCCGTGCGGACGGCGGCTCTCAGCCTGTCGAAAAGAGATCAGTCAAGCTTCCAGGGCGAGACGTAACCGGCGGGCGGCTGACTGAAATCGTCGTTAAACCATTTCTGATAGATGGCGGTCAGCGTGCCGTCGGCTTTCATCTCCTGAATGGCCTTGGTGACGACGGCGCGCAGCGCCAGCGACTTTTCGTCGGTGCGGAACGGAAACGCCTTCTCGCCGACGGCGATGTTCTCCTCGACCGTGCGGGCTTTGAGGAAACCGTTTTTGATCTTGAAAGCCGCCTCGCTGCCGGCGAAGATCATCACGTCCACTTTGCCCTGGCGGAAAGCTTCGTTGAGCAGGTCGCTGCTGTCGAAAACGGCCAGTTCGACCTTGATGCCTTCCTTCTCGGCGATCTGCTTGAACAGGTTGCCGCCGTTCGATCCGGCGCTGTAGCCGCATTTCAGGCCGTCGATGTCTTTAAGACGCTTCAGGTCCGTGCGCTCTTCGTGAACGACGAGCTTTTCGGGGATGTAGGCGTACGGCTCGGAGAATCTGTACTTGTCGATGCGTTTCTGGTTGACGGTGATCGTGTTGCCCACCGTGTCGGCGCGTCCCGAATCGAGATAGCCGAAGAGCGTGTTGAATTCGCCGGTGACGAAGTTGACTTTCAATCCGGTCCTGGCGGCGATGGCGGCCCAGATGTCGGGCTCGGTGCCGAGGTGCTGCCCCTTGGAGACGTAGGAGTTGGGGACGGAACTGTTGCCGGAGGCGACGGTAATTTCCTTGAGCGCGCCGGCGGCGCACGCCGCGCCGGCGGTCAGCGCCGCAGCGGCAAGGGAAAGAGCGCAGATACGTTTCAGATTCATGAAAAGAACACCTTCCTTAAAGAATGTATGATTTTTCGAAAAGAACGGCGCTAATAGAGGTTCTGCAGCCGCCGTTCGATCCGGCGCAGGAAAAACTCGACGATCAGCACGATCGCCACGTAGACGATAGTCACGCACAGGTAAGCCTCGAAAAAGCGCAGGCTCAGCGCCGCTTCCGTCTTGGCCGTGCCCATTACGTCGGCCAGCCCGACGGTGAAGCCCAGCGCCGTGCCCTTGATGATACCGATGAAATGGTTGCCGATCGAAGGCGCGGCGACGACGAAGGCCTGGGGCAGGATGGCGCGCCGCATCGCCTGGGCCCGCGTCATGCCCATCGAGTAGCAGGCTTCGATCTGCCCCGTGTCCACCGACTCCAGCGCGGCGCGGAAACTTTCCGCCATGAAGGCCGACGTGTTGCAGATCAGGCTGATGACCGTGGCTTGGAGCGGCGTCATCGCCTTGAGCGCCGGAATCAGGCAGGGCAGCGCGAAGAAAATCATGAACAGCGCCACCACCAGCGGCGTGGCGCGGAACACGGTCACGAACGCGTCGAAAAACTGCGTCAGCAGGGGGACTTTGTAATAGCGCACGATGGCGATGGCGGTGGAAAGGAGCAGCGTGCCGGCCAGCGAGAGGGCGGCGATCTCCGCCGTCAGCCCCAGCGAGGACAAGACCAACGGAAACAGCTCGCTAAAGCTTTTGAAGTCGAAAAGCATTTTTCCGCGCCTCCCTACTGATCCATGACGCGGCGCACGAAACGGCGGATGCGCTCGTTCCCGCAGCGTTCGAAGATCTCTTCCGGCGTGCCTTCGCCGGCGGCGACGCCATCCTCGAGGAAGATCATCTTGTCGGCGACCTCGCGGGCGAACTTCATCTCGTGCGTGACAATCACCATGGTCGTGTGCTCTTCCGCCAGCTGCCGGATCACCGCCAGAACCTCGCCGATCAGCTCGGGATCCAGCGACGACGTGGGCTCGTCGAGCAAAATCACCTTGGCGTCGCCGCCCATGGCGCGGGCGATTCCCACGCGTTGCTGCTGGCCGCCCGACATCCTGCGCGGATAAAAATCCGCCTTGTCGGCCAGGCCCACCTTGTCCAGAAGTTCCAAGGCCCGTCTGCGGGCCTGAAGGCGCGGCAGACGCTGGACCGTGACCATCGGTTCCATGACGTTCTCCAGAGCCGTCAGATTGCGCAGCAAATTGTAATTTTGAAAGACCATGGCCGTCCTGCGCCGCAGCGCGTGGATCTGAGCCTGCGTGGCGCGGGCGGCGTCGACCGTCAGTTCGTCGAGAGCGATCGTTCCGCTCTCGGGGCGCTCCAAAAAGTTGACGCAGCGCAGCAGCGTGGACTTGCCCGTTCCCGACGGGCCGATGATCGCCATGACCTCGCCCTGCGCCAGCGTCAGGTTCACGTCCCGCAGCACCGGCTGGCCGTTGTAGCTCTTTTTCAGATGACTGATCTCAAGCATGTGGCAGCTCCCGTCTGTTTTTACAGTCAATTATGATTGACAATCATATAGAATATAATGGAGAAGATTATAGCACCGGCACAGGGTCTTGTCACCGGCGAACCGCTTTGAAAACGCCGGGATCGACTTCCATCGGGGACGAAATCGTTTCCGCCGCCGGACTTTTGTCTTCGAAATATCATCGTTAATGACGCACAAAAGACTGCGGAATCGACCAAAAGTCCGCGCAATAACACAATGCAACGGATGTGATGCAATGATATTATCATTATAACAGATGAGAATGAATTCAGATGATGACAAATTCAGAGAGGACGCGCCCGTCGTGCAGAATATCGCCGTCAAGGATCTTTCCTTCGCGTATGTGAAGGACAAGCTGATACTGAAAGATATCGACCTCTCCGTCGCGGCGGGGGAGTTCGTCTGCCTGCTGGGGCAGTCGGGCTGCGGCAAAAGCACGTTCCTGCGCCTGCTGGCGGGGCTGGAGCGCCCCACCCGCGGCGAGATCTCGATCGACAGCCGTCCGATCGAGGGCGCGGGGCTGGACCGCGGCGTGGTCTTTCAGGATTACGGCCTGTTCCCGTGGATGACGGCGGGTGAAAACGTCATGCTGGCGCTGAAGCAGCGTTTCCCCGGGCGCAGCGTGGACGAACTGAAGTCTGTCGCGCTGGAAAAACTGCGCGGGGTCGGCTTCGACGGCGCGGTCTTCCGCAAGCTGCCGCGCGAGCTGTCCGGCGGCATGCAGCAGCGCGTGGCGATCGCGCAGGCGTTCGCCGTCGATCCGCCGGTGCTGCTGATGGACGAGCCGTTCGGCGCGCTCGACGCGGTGACGCGCGCCATGCTTCAGGATCTGGTCTCGGAGCTGTGGGCGAAGCACGAGCCGAAAAAGACCGTCTTTTTCGTCACGCACGACGTGGACGAAGCGCTGCTGCTGGGCAGCCGCGTCGTCGTGCTGGGGCAGTCGCCCGGCGGCGTGATCTTTGACTGCCGCGTCCCCGCGGCGGGGGGCGCTTCGCGCAGCGCCCGCTTTGAAAGCACGGAATTCGTCCGCCTGCGCGAGACGCTGATCCGCCACATCAACCGCGACGTGGCCGAGCGCCTGTCGCGCGACGGTCTGTTCGCGCGCGGCGCCAAGTGAATCAGGTTGTAAGCACCACATCATTCCTATAAAAGGAGCGTTCTTTAAATATGTCTGTGAAGAAAAATGCTGTCCGTCTGTTCGCCTCTATGAGTCTGGCGCTGGCCGCTTCGGCCGTCGCTTCCGCCGCCCCCGAGCAGAGCGTCGTGCGCTGGAACTACGGCACGAGCGGCAACGTGCTGGTGACGATCGCCGAGAACAAGGGCTACTTCAAGGACGAAGGGCTGACGATTGAACCGGTCCTCGCCAACGCCAACGCCGACGCCATGACGCTGCTGGCCACCGGCAAGGTGGACGTGGTTTCCAACTCCGGCACGGCCGCGCCGCTGCAGCAGATCGCCGCCGGCATCGACCTGACCATCTTCGGCGGCCACATGGTGACCGGCTGCATGCCCGTCGTCGCCCGCGCCGGCGCGGAGTGGAAGGGCGTGCAGTCGCTGATCGGCAAAAAGTTCGCCTGCAACCCCTCGTACTTCGCCTTCACCGGCGCGGTCATGGATCTGGGCTACAAGGAGCCGCTCAAGGCCGTCAACTGGGTGACCTATTCCGGCTACAACGAAGCGCTGGCCGCCGTCGTGCGCGGCGAGGTCGATTACGCGCTGATGGGCACGGGCCAGAACTTCAACGTCAAGAAGATGAAGGATGTCCAGATCGTCACCTACCAGAGCGAAGTGATGCCCAACTATTCCTGCTGCCGCATGGAGGCGCAGACGGAGTACGTCAGGAAGAATCCCGAGACGATCAAGGCCGTTTTGCGCGCGCTGCTGCGGGCGCAGAGCTACTACGAGAGCCACCGCGACGAAGCGGTCTCCATGCTGGCCAAGAAGATCGGCGCTTCCGACGAGTACGTGGCCGCCTACATGCTCGACACCGCTCACTACGTCGTCAACGCCGACCCGCTCAGCAAGTCGGTCGTCCGCGCCTGGGGCATCCTCGACAAGACGGGCTTCCTGAGCGAAAACGCCAAGAACATCAAGATCGAGGACCACATCGACACCGAACTGTACCGGCAGGCGCTTGAAGACGCCACCGCCGCCCACGGCAGCGAAGATCCCACCTTCTACGAACGTCAGCGCGCCTTCTTCGCGGAAAACAACTAAGCGGCGGGAACGGACTTCGCGATGGGCAGGCTGAGATACTTTTTCGGCAAGTACTGGCTGACCTTCTGCATCTGCGCCTCGCTCATCGCGCTGTACGTTTACATGACCGAGACGGGGCGCGCCAATCCTTATCTGTTCCCGCGCGTCGAGGCCATCCGCAAAGTCTTCGCCGGCGAAGGGCGCACGATGTTCGTGAACCTGCTGGCGTCGATGAAGCTGATGGTCCCGTCGATCGCCGTCTCGCTGGGCGTGGCGCTGTTCGTTGGCACGGTCCTGGGCATGAACGAGCGGCTGCGCGACGCGCTCTACCCGGTGATCTACATGTTCAGCGTCGTGCCGTCGATTTTGTTGTCGCCGTTCGCGCTGCTGCTGGCGCCGGATTTCTGGAGCGCCTCGGTGTTCCTGATCGTTTACGGCACGATCTGGTCGACGCTGTTCGCGGCCGTCACGGGCATCATGACTATCGACAAGCGCTATCTCGACAAGGCGGCGACGCTGGAACTGAAAGGCTTCAAGCGCCTCGTCAAGGTCATCCTGCCGGCGGCCAGCCCTTCGATCCTCGCCGGCTTCGTCAACTCGCTGCGCAGCACCTTCGTGATGCTGGTCTATTCGGAGATGTACGGCGCGCAGTACGGCATGGGCTTTTTCGTGAAGAAGTACGCGGAGTTCGGGCTGTACGACTACACCTGGGCCGGATTCCTGTTCATGGTGCTGGTGCTGGTCGTGGTGATGCAGTTTTTCGAGCGGATCAAGAAGCGCCTGCTCAGGTGGACGATGAACGACCGCACCCAATGAGTGCGTGGAAAAAACGCAAAAAAAAATCGGACGCGAGACAAACGACTGCGTTTGCCTCGCGTCCGATTTTTTATGGAGCCCCGTTCACCGCACAGCGACAAGAAGGGAACGCAGCGCCAGCGCGAGGAAGAAGGAGAGCGCGGCGGTCGCGAAAAGAAGTTTGTGGGCGCGGGCGATGTCGGCGGTCTCCACGGGGCGCAGCGGATCGCCGAGGAACGGTTTTGCCTCGACCTGTCCGCCGTAGCTGGCGGGGCCGGCCAGCTGGACGCGCAGCGCGCCCGCGCAGGCGGCTTCGGCGTGGGCGGAATTGGGGCTGGCGTGCCTGAGGCGGTCGCGGCGCAGGATGCGCCACGCGTTGGCCATGTCGAAGCGGCACAGTCCGGCGGCGGCGACCATCAACAGCCCGGCCAGGCGGGCGGGGACGAAGTTGACGAGGTCGTCGAGCCGCGCGGCGGCCGTGCCGAACCAGCGGTAACGATCGTTTTCGTAGCCGATCATCGAGTCCATGGTGTTGACGGCCTTGCAGAAGCAGCCGCCGGGCACGCCGAAAAGACCGATCCAGAGCAGCGGCGCGACTACGCCGTCGGCGGTGTTTTCGGCCACGGTCTCGACGGCGGCCTTGACGACGCCGGTCTCGTCGAGAAACTCGGTGTCGCGCCCGACGATCATCGACAGCCAGTAACGCGCGCTCCCCAGGTCGCCGTTTTTCAGCGCCGCGGCGACCTTGCGGCTTTCGTCGCGGAGGGAACGCGCCGCCAAAAGCTGGTAACAGAAAAAGCTTTCCGCCGCCAGCCCGCCCCAGAACGAACGCGCGTACAGAACGCGCAGCAGCAGCGCGGGCAGCGCCGTGCAGACGGCGGCGACGACGAGGACCAGCAGCGCCCCCGCGGCGCGCTCGCCCCGTTTCGTGGAGGGGAGCAGCGGGCGCAGGATTCTCTCGCCCCAGGCGATCAGCTTGCCGGCGAAGACGACGATGTGAGGAAATCCGTGCGGATCGCCGCACAGCAGATCGAGCGCGAAACCGATCGTGAGCGCCGCCAGCGACGCGACGGCGCTCACGACAGGCCGCCTTCGAGGCGCAGCCGCGCGCCGTCCCAGACGCAGCGCACGACGCCGCAGTTTTTCACGAAGCCGTCGTAAAAGGCGCGCGGCGGCTCGCAGAACTTGCTGAGGACGGCCATGATCGTGCCGCCGTGAGCGACCGCGGCGATGCGGCCGCAGCCGCGCGACTGCGCGGTCATGTCCAGAAATCCTTGGCGGCAGCGCCTTCGCAGCGCTGCCATGTCTTCGCCGCCGGGGATCGGTCCTTCGCCGCGCGAGGCGAGCCAGGCGGCATAGGCAGGGTCGCCGCTTATGAGCTGGTCGTGCGACTGCCCCTCGAAGCGGCCGAAGTCGATCTCGACGAACGCCTCGATCACGACCGGTTCGAAGTCCGGAAAGAGGATCGCGGCGGTCTGGCGGCAGCGGCGCAGCGGGCTGACGAAAACCTTTTCCACCGGCGGCAGTCCGTCGGCGAAGCGCGCGCGGGCCTGTTCGATCCCGGCCTTGCAGAGCGGTTCGTCGGCGCGCCCCAGATAGAGACGCGCCCGGTTGCTGGCGGTCGCGCCGTGGCGGATCAGAAGGATCTGCACAGCGCGAACCTCGCGATCTCCGCGGCCTGCCCCAGCGCCATGCCGGCCAGCATGGCCAGCTCGAGCGTCTGCACGAAAAATCCCGACGTGTCGCCGGTGATGCCGCCGAAGCGCCTCTCCGCCATGGCGTGATAGGCGAACCACGCCGCCACGGCGCCCAGCAGCGCGCCGGTGCCGGCGTACAGGTCGCAGAAGTCCATGGCGACCGCGCAGGCGGCGATCCATCCCCAGGCGCAGCGGCGCACCAGCAGCGTCTGCGCCGGCTGCTGAAAACGCGCCAGCATGCCGCCGCCGCGGGCGTTTTTGCGGCTGAGCACCGACAGCACGGAAACGGCGCGCGACATCGTGAAGATCAGGCAGAAGACTCCCGGCAGCCCCGCCGCCTCGCTGACGAGGCCGAGGTCGAGCACGAGGTAAACGCCGCAGTAAATGATCGCGAACGCGCCGGCGCGCGAGTCCTTCATGATCTCGAGACAGCGCTGCGGCGGCTGATGGGACGCAAGGGCGTCCATGGTGTCGCAGAAGCCGTCCATGTGGATGCCGCCGCTGATCAGCAGCGGCACGGCCACGGCCACGGCGCTGCGCAGCAGCAGATTGAAGCCGGCAAACCAGCACAGCCACAGCCACGCGCCCTGCGCCGCGCCGATCAGCAGGCCGACCGCGGGCAAAAAGCAGAACGAGCGGGCCAGCGACTTTTCGTCCCATCCGCACTGCGGCACGGGAACCGCCGAATACGTGGACAGCGCGATCCAAAACGGTTTCAGCCAATCCATGGACATTCTCCCTTCAGCAGCCGCGGCGCGCCGCCGCGCATTTCGATCACCGCGTCGGCCGCGGCGGCGAGCCGTTCGTTGAGATGGGCCAGCGCCGCCGCGTAATTCTTCGTGGCCGCGTCGCAGCCCTCGCCGCTCACCCCGCCGATCGTCACGGCGATCACCACGGCGGCGCGCCCGGCGAGAGAAACGATCTGGCGCAGCGCCTCGTCCTCCGCATCGGGGCGGCCGCGGCCGAACATCTCGTTGGCGAGCAGGTTGGACACGTCCTCGAGCAGTACCAGCGCGTCCGTTCCGGCGGAAATCCCGTCGAGCCCGCGCGGGCACTCCGCGGTGACGAACCCCTGCCCGGCGCGCTGGCGGCGGTGCCTGTCGACGCGGGCCGCGCCCTCGGCCCCGCAGGGGACCATCGTCGCGGCGTAAATCCTGGGGCCGGAAAAGCGCGAAGCGATCGTTTCGGCAAAACGGCTTTTCCCGCTGTTGCTGGCGCCGGTCAGTAAAATCAGCATCCGTCATGCCTCGTGCGACTTCGGGCGCGAAGATGTTCCACGTGGAACATTCTCATTCTTCGTCCTTCGCGGCGGCCCGCTCGCGCTCCTGCATGGCCCTGACGATCTTCGTGAAGCGCGCGGCGATGTAGCCGTAGCTGTCGCGCCGGTGCGGGATCAGGCAGTTCGAGCAGTCCTTGACGCCGTTTTCGAGGTAACGGAAGTTGCCGCCGCACTCGCGCCCGAGGCAGTACAGCGGACAATAACAGAACAGGCAGTTGAAGTCCTCCGGCGCGACTCCCCTGTGACACGGGAAGAACTCGCAGTCCTTGTGGCTGAAGAACGAATATTTGCATTCCTCCGGCTTTTTGTTCATGACGTCTTTTCTGCTCACGCGATCCCCTCCTGTGTGGGAAACAAAGTCTGTGATGGCGAACGGAGAGAAAGGTTTGGGTTTTCACGAGCCGCCGGCGGCGTTTTTTCTCCGTTTTTTTGTGGTGGATTTTGTTCTCAAAAACTTTATGACTGCGGCGTGTAGGCTTCCATGCCGATGTCGCTGAAGACGAGACCGTCGTAGAGCGCCATGGCCATGTCCAGCAGCGGGAACAGGCACAACGCGCCCGTGCCCTCGCCGAGGCGCATCCCGGCGCGGATCACCGGCTCCAGCCCCAGCTCGCCGAAGATCCTGCGCGCCGCCGGTTCCGCCGACATGTGGCTGGGAATCATGGCGAAGGCGCAGCCGGGACACAGCCGGCGCGCTGCGAGCGCGCCGACGGCGCTGATCACGCCGTCGATCACCACGGGCAGGCGCTCCAGCGCGCCGCCGATGAACAGCCCCGCCATGGCGGCGATGTCGAAGCCCCCCAGCTTGGCGAGCACGTCCAGCGCGTCGTCCGCGTCGGGGCGGTTGACGGCGATGCCCTTTTCGATCGCCGCGATCTTGCGCTTCAGCCCTTCGTCCGAAAGCCCCGCCCCGCGCCCCGTGATCCCGCGCGGCTCGCAGCCCAGCAGTACGGCGGCCACGGCGGCGCTGGTCGTGGTGTTGCCGATGCCCATCTCGCCCGTGGCGATCAGGCGGTAGCCCTTTTCGCGGCACTCGCGCGCCGTTTCGATGCCGACGCCGATCGCCCGCAGCGCCTGTTCGCGCGTCATCGCCGGCCCGGAAGTGAAGTCGCGCGTGCCGGCGGCGATGCGGCGGCTGATCAGCCCCGGCGCGTCGGGCGGATATTTCACGCCCACGTCCACGGGGATCACGTCCGCGCGCGCCACGCGCGCCATCAGGTTGGCGGAGGAACAGCCCTTCGCCAGATCGGCGGCCACCAGCGCCGTGATCGACTCGTCCGTCTGCGTCACGCCCTGCGCGATCACGCCGTTGTCGGCGCACATCACCACCAGCGCTCGTTTGCCGATGTCGAAGCGCGCCTCGCCCGTGATCCCGGCGATCCGCGTCACCAGGTCCTCGAGCGCGCCCAGGCTTTTCAAGGGCTTGGCGACGAGGCTCCAGCGTTCCAGCGAAGCCTTGACCGCCGCCGCGTCGGGGCCGGTCAGGCGCGAGTTGATTTCGTTCAGATCGACGTTCACGTGAGTTTTCCCCTTTGTCGTGCGGAATTTGCCGCGCCCGGCGAACCGCGCGCTTTTTTCGCCCCTATTCTATCACTCGCGCGCCGTTCCCCCAAACGGCGGCCGTTTGACAGCGTCCGCAAACGGGAATAAGATAATCGGCGCGCTCTGTGAGCGGCAAATTTTGCGAAACGCAGGTGAACGACATGATCCCTCGAAAGATCCTCGGCGTTTACGGCGGCATGGGCCCGGCGGCCTCGGCCGAATTTCTGCGCCTGCTGGCGGCGATGGCCCCGGCGAAGCGCGACCAGGAACATCCCGTCGTCTACGTTTACTCCAACGCGCAGACGCCCGACCGCACGGCGGCGTTTTTCGGCCGCGGCGAAAGCCCCGCCGCCGCGCTGCGCCAGGGGCTGGACACGCTGTGCGGCTGGGGCGCCGATCTGCTGGCCGTGCCCTGCAACACGGCGCACATCTTCATTGATCCGTTCCGCGCCCAGCTGCGCTCGCCGCTGATCCACATCGTCGAAGCCACCGTCGCCGACGCGATTAAAGCCGCGCCCGACGGCTGCTGGATCATCGCCACCGGCGCGACGATGGATTCGGGCATCTACGAGAAGGAAGCGGCGCGCCGCGGCTACCGCTTCTTCGCCCCCAGCGAAGAAGTCCGCGAACTGGCGACCCAAGCCATCGTCCGCGTCAAGGCCGGCGAACTGAAAGCCGGCGGCGCGGTCATGGAAGAGATCGCCGCCAAGTTGTGGGCCGTCCGCCGCGCCCCGATCGTTACCGCCTGCACGGAACTGCCGCTCGCCTACGACGCCAGCTCGCTGCCGCCGGAAATGGGCATCTCCAGTCTGCGCAGTCTCTCGCGTGCCTGCCTCGAAGCCCTCTACGCGGAAGAGTAGAAAAGACGAACGGAGATCACAAACCGCGAGGGCGGGCGATTGGATTTTGGCCAATCGCCCGCCCTCGCGGTTTTTCGCGCCGGATTCAAATTTTCCCGCGCCCGGCGCGGCGCGTTTTCCTCAGCAGAGCGAACAGCTTCATCAGCGCCCCTTCGCGGAAAGCGACGGCGTCGCGGGGGCACATCTCGTGACAGCAGTAACAGCGGATGCATGCGGCGTAGTCGAAAAACAGCGTTTCGTTTTCCAGCCTCAGCGCCTCGGCGGGACAGACGGCGACGCAGCGGCCGCAGGCGATGCAGCGCTTGCGGATCTGCTCGGGGCGCGAGGCGAGAAAGCGCCGCCCGAAGCGGTCCATAAAGCGCGGCATCAGGCTGAGCGCGTCCAGCGCCGGGATGTCGACGTCAGGGAAGCGGCCGGAGGGATCGAAATCGCCGCGCCACTTTACGCCGCTCAGATCGCAGCCTGCGAAGCCGCGGGCACGGGCCGCCTGTAGCAGAAAGAAATCCTGCGGAGGCAGCCCCATCATGGCCGATAGCGCCGCGTCGAGCGCCAGCGCATCGCCGCTCGCGCCGATCAGGCCGAAAGCGCGCGGCCGGCCGTTGCCGGGGCCGCGCCCTTCCATGCCGATGACGCCGTCGACGATCGAGAGCAGGGGCGGCAGCGACAGCGAAATGTCCAGCAGCAGATCGGCGAAACGGCGGCGGTCCAGTCCCACGGCATAGTGCCATTGGGCCTTGCGCGTGCCGACGACGGTGCCGAAAAGATTTTTGACCGCCAGCGACAGCTGCATCTGGCAGTGCGTTTTCATTTTCGGCAGGCTGACGACGGCGTCGGCCTCGAGCGCGTCGGCCGAAAGCTCGAGCCGTTTGTTGACGCGTCCCGCCGCCGGCGGACAGAGCGTGGAGCGCCCCAGCTCCTGCACCGGCACGCCGAGGCGCGCTCCCACCTCGCCGATGCCCGATGCCTTCGCCACCCGCGCGAACGGTTCGATGCCCGGACTGTCGCCGATCACCGGCCGGCAGCCCAGGTCGAGCAGGGCGCGGCAGACCGAATCGACGAGCGCCGGGTGGGTGGTCACGCATTTGTCGGGCACGCGGGCGGCGAGCATGTTGGGCTTGACCAGCACGTACCCGCCGCGCGGGAATGCGCGCAGCGACAGACATTCCCGCACGATCGGATCGAGCCGTGCGGGCGAGTAGTCTTCACAGTGAAAAAGCGCGACGGTCGTCACGGGCTGACTCTCCTTGGGAAAAATCCGCCGGCCGGGACGGAAAAGGCGGGGCGCGTTCAGCTCTTGGCGCCGGAAAGGCCGCGCGGCGCGACGCCCTTGGGGATAGGCACGTAGGTCTCGCCCCGCAGGCGCTCTTTCAGTTCCTCCTGGGCTTTCTTGAGCAGTTCGGGATCGGTCATCAGGTCGTAGCCGGCCGCGGCCATGACCTTGCCGGCCTGGAGCATGCCCTTGTGCGCCAGCGGCGATTTTCCGACCGTCACGACCTGCCAGGAATGACCGGGCGTGCTGTTGGCCCAGGTGCCCATGTAGATCTGGGCCGTGGGCGTCTGCCAGGACACGTCGCCCACGTCGGTGGAGCCGCCCATGGGAACGCCCGAGGGCACGTAGGGCAGGATGCGGCGCGGCAGCGGATCCTTTTTGGCTTCTGCGAGGGCCTCGCGCCCCGCTTTGCCGGCGCCCCTGACGCGCTTTTCCAGATCTTCGAAGCGCCCCGGCTCGGGCGTGGTCTCGAAGATCTTGCGTGCGAACTCCTCGTCGGCGGCGTCGAAATCCGGCGCGCCGAAGAACTCGAGATTCTTTTGCAGGCAGCGCTCCATCGTCTCGTTGTTGACGATGTTGGCGCAGGACTTGACAAAATCCTTCTCCACCGTCGTGTCGGTCATCAGCGCCGCGCCCTGGGCGATGCGGTCGACGCGCTCGACGATTTCCTTCACCTGGCCGCTCTTGGGGGCGCGCAGCAGATAGAGCACCTCCGCGTAGGGCTGTACGACGTTGGGCGAGACGCCGCCGGCGTCGGTGATGGCGTAGTGCAGGCGCGCCTCCTGAATGACGTGCTCGCGCAAAAACTGCACGCCCACGTTCATCAGCTCGACGGCGTCGAGGGCGCTGCGGCCGAGGTGGGGCGCGGCGGCCGCGTGAGCGCTGACGCCGCGGAAGCGGTAATAGATCTGCGCGTTGGCCAGCGACGAGGTACCGGCGGTGAAGGTGCAGTTGGACGGATGCCAGGTGACGGCGGCGTCCACGTCGGCGAAGACGCCCTCGCGGGCCATGAAGGCCTTGCCGCTGCCGCCCTCTTCGCCGGGGCAGCCGTAGTAGCGCACAATGCCTTTCAAACCCTGTTCCCGCATGATCGTTTTCAGCGCCGCGGCAGCGGCGATGGAGGCGACGCCGAGCAGGTTGTGCCCGCAGCCGTGCCCGTTGCCGCCGGGTACTTCCTCTTCCCTGCGGTCGAGGCCGGCCTTCTGGCTCAGTCCGGCCAGCGCGTCGAACTCGCCGAGGAAAGCGATCACGGGGCGGCCTTCGCCCCATTCGCCGCAGAACGCCGTCTCCACGCCGCCGACGTTCGTCGCGACTTTGAACCCCTCTTCCTCGAGCAGACGGATCTGCGCCGCCATCGACTTGTGCTCGCGAAACGCCGTCTCCGCGTAGCCCCAGATTTCGTCGGCGACTTCGGCGTAACGGACGCCGCGCGATTCGACGATCTCGCCGATTTTTTTCTTGTCCATGGAACATCGCCCCCTTCGAAGAATGACGCCGCTTCCGCGGGCCCGTGCCGGTCGCGGAATGTTTGAGACTTTTATTATAGCGTCTCTTTTTTCTCCTGCGCAAGAAAACTTTCGGCTTTCCATATTCCGGCCGGCCGCACGGATAGACCGCCGCGATGCTTTCTGAATTTACGGTCTATTCTCAATATTTTTCGACGAAAATTTCGCGGATGCCGTCGAAATTTTCATTAAAAGACAGCATTGAATCAACCGCTCCGTGCTATATAATTTTACTTAAGCAGTTTTTAACTGCGATTTTTATTTATTGTTTTTTATTTATCTGAGGAGGGGTTCTCATGGCAGAGAAACGCGGAGTTTCGTTGATTTGGCAGATTACCATTGGTTTTGTCGCCGGCATTCTGTTCGGCAGAATGGCCGCGCCGGACGCGGTGGCGTATGTGGATCCCCTCGGCAAGATCTTCATGGCCTTGCTCAGCATGCTGATCGTGCCGCTGGTCCTGTCGAGCCTCGTCGTCGGCGTGGCGTCGCTGGGCGACCTCAAGTCGCTGGGCCGCATCGGCGTGAAGACGCTCGCCCTCTATCTGATCACCACGGCTATCGCGATCGGCATCGGTCTGGCGCTGGGCAACCTCATGCAGCCGGGCGCCGGCATGGACATCGCCCTTGCCAAGGCGACGGAAGCCAAGGCCGCTCCCTCGCTGGGACAGGTGCTGACGAACATGTTCCCGAAGAACGCCTTCGCTTCCATGGTCAACGCCAACATGCTGCAGATCATCGTCTTCGCGCTGTTCCTCGGCGTTTCCATGACGCTGGCCGGGGAAAAGGGCAAGCCCGCGCTCGACTTCTTCAACTCTCTGGCGGAGACGATGTACAAGATGACCGCGATCGTCATGAAGTTCGCTCCTTACGGCGTCTTCGCGCTGATCGCCGTAACGGTCTCCAAGTACGGCGCCGCGGTGCTGCTGCCATTCGCTAAGGTCATTGCCGCTGTCTACATCGGCTGCATCCTGCACGCCGTGCTCGTCTATTCCGGCATGGTCGCCGTTTTTGCGCGCAAGAGCCCGCTGTGGTTCTTCAAGGGCATCAAGGAAGCCAGCCTGACCGCTTTCGTCACGCGCTCCAGCTCGGGCACGCTGCCCGTCACGATGGAGTGCTGCCATAACATGGGCGTTCCCGACAAGGTGGCGTCCTTCGTGCTGCCTCTGGGCGCGACGATCAACATGGACGGCACGGCGCTGTATCAGGGCGTCTGCGCGCTGTTCATCGCCCAGGCCTTCGGCATCCCGCTGAGTCTGACGGCCCAGTTCGGCATTCTCGTCACCGCCACGCTCGGTTCGATCGGCACGGCGGGCGTTCCCGGCGCCGGGCTGATCATGCTCACGCTCGTCACCACCCAGGCCGGCCTGCCCATCGAGGGCGTGGCCATGATCGCCGGCATCGACGCGGTGCTCGACATGATCCGCACGTCGCTGAACATTACCGGCGACGCGGCCGTGGCGACGGTGGTCGCCAAGAGCGAAGGCGCCGAACTGTAGGTTCGAGCGGGGAAAGAATCGCTGACAGCGAATTGAGAACGAGAAAACGCTCTCCCGAAGGTGCCGCGGGAGAGCGTTCTTTGTGATGTGTCCGGCGCGGGAGTCGTCGTCGTTTTCCTCCTCTTGGCAACGTATAAAAAATATTGGACGACTTAACTCTTTCGGTGCGGCGGCGTCGCGGTGATAGAATAATCAATTATGTTTTTATGGATGCGAGCGTTGTCTATGGAATCGGGTGAATTTTATGGAGCGCGGGAACAATCGGATTGTCGAGGGCGTGATCTGGAAGCAGCTGCTGGTCTTCTTCTTCCCGATCATGCTGGGCACGTTTTTTCAGCAGCTGTACAACACGGTCGACGCGGTGGTGGTCGGGCGCTACGTGGGCAAGGTGGCGCTGGCGGCCGTGGGCGGCCCGACGAGCACGGTGATTGCGCTGCTGGTGGGATTTTTCGCCGGGCTGTCGACGGGCGCCACGGTGGTGATCGCGCAGTTTTACGGCGCCGACGACCCGGAGCGCACGTCGCGCGCGGTGCACACGGCGATGGCTCTGGCGCTGGCGGCCGGCGCGGCGATGACGGCGCTGGGCGTGGCGCTGGCGGAATGGACGCTGGCGAAGATGCAGACGCCGCCGGACGTGATGCCGTACGCGGTGTCGTATCTGCGCATTTACTTCGCGGGCATCGTACCCTCGCTGCTGTACAACATGGGCTCGGGGATCCTGCGCGCCAAAGGCGATTCGAAGCGCCCGTTCTATCTGCTGGCGGGCGGCACGGTCGTCAACCTGGCGGCCGATCTGCTGCTGATCGTGCGCTACGACTGCGGCGTGGACGGCGTGGCCTACGCCACGATCCTCTCGCAGGGATTTTGCGCCGCGGGCGTGTGGTGGCTGCTGGCGCGCGAGTCGGGGCCGTTCCGGCTGGAACTCCGCAAGCTGCGCTGCGACTGGCTGCTGCTGCAGAACATCATCCGCATCGGTTTGCCGACGGGGATCCAGGCGACGATGTACTCGTTTTCCAACATCATCATTCAGGCGGTCACCAACAAGTTCGGCGTGGACGTGGTGGCGGCCTGGGCGACGCTGGGCAAGATCGACGCGCTCTACTGGATGGTGATGTCGGCGTTCGGCATGGCGCTGTCGACGTTCTCGGGACAGAACTTCGGGGCGCGGCAGTACGACCGCGTGATCCGCAGCATCCGCGTCTGCTCGCTGATGGCTTTCGTCGCCACGGGGATCATCGTGACGGCGTTCCTGTCGGGCGGGGAGTTCTGGTTTCGCATCTTTACCGACGATGCGCAGGTCATCGGCCAGGGGCTCATGCTGATGCGGCTGATGGTGCCGTGGTATTTTTCCTACGTGCCGGTGGAGACGATCTCCGGCGGTATTCGCGGCACGGGCGATTCGCTGGCTCCCACGGCGATCATGGCCGTCGGCGTGTGCGCGTTCCGGCTGGCCTGGATGTGGCTGGTGGTACCTTCGCACTGGGATATCCGCGTCGTGGCCTGGAGCTATCCGATCAGCTGGGCGCAGACGGCGGCGTTGTTCGCGCTCTACTATTTTTTCAGCGGCTGGATGAAGCGCAGCATCGCCCGGGCGGGGCACCTGCATGCGGCGGTGTGATATTTTCGAAATCGTGAAAATCTTTCCTCTTGACAGTTTGAAAAATGAGGCTATAATTTCACCCATAACTGAAGACCGATACAAAGGCGTCGAACCGGATCTCCTTGAAGAGCGTGTCGCCATGCCAGAGAGAAAGCCCCGCAGGCTGGAAGGGCTTTCAGCGCGATTTTTTCAAGGAGCAAGGCCCGGGGAGCCGGAATGGAAAGGCGCGAGCCGGAGTACATTTCCCGAACTGACCCTCCGTGACCAGGGTCCAAGCGGGGCGTGACATGAAATGCGTCCAAGCAGGGTGGTACCGCGAGACTGTGATGGCTCGTCCCTACAGAACGATGTGGGGGCGAGTTTTTTTAGCCGAACGGTACGCCGTGCGCGGGCGACGCGCTCAAGCAGGGTGGTACCGCGTGCTGTATGACAAACGGCGCGTCCCTGTGCGTTCGATCTCGAGCGCACGGAGACGCGCCGTTTTCTGGCCGAAATTTCAATCGCAGAAAAATTGAAACGCTTTTTTCACAGGGAGGAGTCGGGTACAATGAAGATAGCTGTTGTCGGCGCGACGGGCGAAGTCGGGCGCACGATGATCCGCGTTCTGGAGGAGCGGGGCGTCCGCCCCGAGACGATCCGCTTTTTCGCCTCGCCTCGCAGCGCCGGGACGGAACTGGAGTTCGCCGGCCGCCGCGTGGCGGTTGAGGAATTGACGCGGGAATGGGTTCCCGCCGGAACGTTCGATTACGTGATCATGTCGGCGGGCTCGGAGCTGTCGAAGCGGTTCGCCCCCGTCGCCGCGTCGCGCGGCGCGGTGGTGATCGACAACAGCTCGTGCTGGCGCATGGATCCGGAAAAGCTGCTGGTCGTGCCGGAGATCAACGGCGACCTGCTCGCGGGCTACCGCGGCATCGTCGCCAATCCCAACTGTTCGACGATCCAGATGGTGCTGGGGCTGTACAAGGTGCACGAGCGCTTCGGCCTGAAAACGGTAGTGGTCAGCACCTACCAGGCCGTCAGCGGCGCCGGGCGGCGCGGCATCGACGAACTGCTGGAGCAGGAGCGCGGCGGCTCGGTCTGCGAAAAGTTCGCGGCGCCGATCCACCGCAACGTGGTGCCGCAGATCGACGCGTTTCTGGACAACGGCTTCACCAAGGAAGAGATGAAGATGGTCGACGAGCCGCGCAAGATCCTGCGCGACGGTTCGATCATGTGCTGGCCCACGACGGTGCGCGTGCCGGTGCTGTACGGCCACAGCGAAGCGGTCTTCGCGGAGACGCGCGAACCCTTCGGCACGATTGAGGATCTGCTTGAGGTGATGCGCGAACAGGAGCACGTCACCGTCAGCGACGCTCCCGTGGTCACGCCCGCGGTCGACGCCGCGGGAACGGACACGACGTTCGTCAGCCGCGTGCGCAGCTTCGACGACCGTCATTTCCTTCAGTGGAACGTGGCCGACAACGTGCGCGTGGGGGCGGCCACCAACGCCGTGCGCATCCTGCTCCGCCACGCGGCGCTGAACGGCGTGCGCTGAAGCGGTTTCGCCGTTGATGGGAAAATGTTCCACGTGGAACATTTTTCGAGCTTCGCTTTTTCGCCCTTTGGAGTTGCTGCGTTTGTCGTCATTTGATTTTCGCGGCGAAGAAAGAGTTTGCCTTTTTTCGCGCATCCGACGGCGGCGAGCCGTCATGTTTCCCCGGTGTTTTTGCTTTTCTCCGCTCTGTCGTTTCTCCGTGGTTGCTTTCTTTCAAGAAGACTTTAACGCAAAGGAGTGCATTTTCATGTTCAGAGGTACAGGCACCGCGCTGATCACGCCCTTCCGCAACGGAGCCGTCGACTTCGACGCGCTGGGCGAGCTCTTGGACTTTCAGGTGGAAAACGGCGTCGACGCGCTGATCGTGCTCGGCACCACGGGCGAGGCGGCGACGCTGACGCCCGCCGAGCGCGACGAGGTGATTTCCTTCGCGCTGCGCGCCGTGGACGGGCGAATTCCCGTCATCATCGGCACGGGCACGAACAACACGGCGACGACCGTCGATCTGTCGCGCCGCGCCGAGGAGCTGGGCGCCGACGGCGTACTGGTGGTGACGCCCTTTTACAACAAACCCAACCAGGAAGGGCTGTACCGGCACTTCCGCACCGTGGCCGAATCCGTGCGCATCCCCGTGATCCTCTACAACGTGCCCGGCCGCACGGGCGTGAACCTGCTGCCGGAGACGACGCTGCGCCTGGCGCAGATCGAGAACATCGTCGGCGTCAAAGAAGCCAGCGGCGACCAGTACCAGTGCGACAGCTTGCTCCGCTCGCTGCAGGTCGTGCGTTCCGACTTCCGTGTCTGGTCGGGCAACGACGACCAGGCCTTCCACCTCGTCTGCAGCGGCGGCGACGGCGTCATCTCCGTGCTGTCCAACGTGCTCCCCGCGCAAACCGCGGCGATGATCGGCGCGGCGCTCGGCGGCGACGTGGCGGCGGCGCGCCGCTGGCATCAAAAGCTGCTGCCGCTGATGAAGGATCTCTTCAACGAGTCCAACCCGATTCCCGTCAAGTTTGCCGCCGGCGAGCTGGGGCTGTGCCGCGACGAGCTGCGTCTGCCGCTGGTGCCCGCCGGCGAAAAAACGCGCGAACTGGTGCGCGCCGACCTGCTCGAGCTGGGCGCGCTGGAGGCCGACTGATGGAACTCTCCGTCCCCTACGGCGTGATCGGCTCCACCGGGCGCATGGGGCGCGAGATCGCGGCCGCCGCCGGCGGAACGCCCTGCCTCTGCGTCTGGGACGAGGGCGAGACCTGCGAGGGCTCGCCGCGCGTCATTTTTGACTTTTCCTCCGCCGCCGTCCTGCCGCGCACCGTCGAGCTGTGCCGCCGCCACAAAAGCGCGCTGGTCATGGGCACCACGGCGCTGAACGATGGGCATATGGCCGCGCTACGCGGCCTAGCCGAGGAAGTTCCGGTCGTGCAGAGCTTCAACTATTCCATCGGCATCGCCGTCATGGCCATGATCCTGCGCGATTACGCGCCGCTGCTGGCCGACTGGGACGCCGAGATCGCCGAAGCGCACCATATCCACAAGAAAGACGCGCCTTCCGGCACGGCGCTGATGCTGGGGCGTGCGCTGGGACGCGACGTGCCCATGCACTCCTTCCGCCTCGGCGGCCTGCCGGGCGATCACGAGGCCCTGTTCGGCAACGAGGGCGAGACGCTCAGCGTCCATCATCGCGCCATTAGCCGCAGCGTCTTCGCCATCGGCGCGGTCAGGGCCGCGCGCTTCGCGCTGACGAAGGAAAAGGGCCTGTTCACATTCGAAGACGTGGTGCGCGGCTGAGCGCGCCGTTACGGAGGAATTTTCGCGATGAACACAGAAGAAGTGATCCGCCTCATCAAGGAGTCGAAAAAGCGCACCGTCGCCCGCGTCTTTGTGGCCGGCGATCTCAAAGACGTCGAGTGGGGCACGCTGCATTTCGTCGGCAGTTCCAGCTTCGGCACCGTCAAAGGCGACCTGCCCGAGATCCTCAAGGTGCTTGAAGCCAACGGCGACCGCATCGACGACTGCGAGGTGGAAATCTGCGCGCGCAACAGCGCCGTTCCGCTCGCCGATCTGGCCCGTTACGAGGCCCGCATCGAACCCGGCGCGGTGATCCGCGACATGGTGGAGATCGGCAGAAACGCCGTGGTGATGATGGGCGCGGTGATCAATATCGGCGCGTCGGTCGGCGAAGGCACGATGATCGACATGAACGCCGTGCTCGGCGGGCGCGCGGTCGTCGGCAAAAACTGCCACATCGGCGCGGGCGCGGTGATTGCCGGAGTGGTCGAACCCGCCAGCACCCAGCCCGTCGTCATCGAAGACGGCGTGCTCGTCGGCGCCAACGCCGTCGTGCTCGAAGGCGTGCTCGTCGGCGCGGGATCCGTCGTCGCCGCGGGCGCGGTCGTCACCGAAGACGTCCCTTCCGGCGTAGTCGTGGCCGGAACGCCCGCCCGCGTGATTAAAAACGTGGACGCCCGTACCGCGGGCAAGACCGCCATCGTCGAAGCCCTGAGGGAGCTTTAGGCAATGGCGGCTCCCGCACAGATTGTCCGCACCGCGGTGCTGAAATACGGCGGTTCGTCCGTGGCCGACGCGGACAAGATCCGCGCCGTCGCTGCCAAAGTCGCGGCGCGCTGCAAAAACGGCGAACGACTGGTCGTCGTCGTCTCCGCCATGGGCAAGACCACCAACCGCCTTATCGACCTCGCCGCAGACGTGTCCGGCAACAGCGCCGGCTACAAGCGCGAGATGGACATGCTGATGGCCACGGGCGAACAGGTTTCGGCCGCGCTGCTGGCCATGGCCCTGCGCGACCTCGGCCTCGACGCCCTGTCCATGAACGCCTATCAGATCGGCATGCTCACCACCGATACGTATTCGAGCGCTCGCATCCGCGACCTCGACGCCGGACGGATCCGCAAGGAGCTTGACGGACGCGGCGTCGTCGTGGTAACGGGGTTTCAGGGCGTCGCCGAAAACGGCGACTTGACCACGCTCGGGCGCGGCGGCAGCGACACGTCCGCCATCGCCATCGCCGCGGCGCTGCGCTGCCCCTGCGAGATCTACAGCGACGTGGACGGCGTGTACGCCTGCGACCCGCGCATTATCCCCGAGGCCAAAAAACTGGAGTACGTCACCTACGAGGAAATGCTCGAGATGGCTTCCTGCGGCGCCAGAGTGCTGCACTCGCGCGGCGTGGAGATCGCCGACAAGCAGCGGGTGGAACTTTACTGCGGCTCCACTTTTTCCGACGAAAGAGGCACGAGAATCGTGAAAAACCTTCCCGAATGGCTTGAGCACCCCGTCGTCACCGGCGTCGCCGTCGATACCGACCAGATCAAGGTCAACCTGCGCGGCCTGCCCGAGGACGTGCACCTCTACACGCGCGTCTTCAACGAGCTGGCCGTGCGCTGCATCAACCTCGACATGATCACCATCGTTTCCGAGGGCGGCGAGGCGGCCGTGACGTTTTCAGTGATCCGCGGCGACGTCGGCATGGTCCGTCCGGCGCTGGAAGCGGCCCTGCAGGGACTGGACGGCTGGTCGGTGACCGTCGACGGCGAAGTCGCCAAGGTGTCGGCCATCGGCGTCGGCATGCAGGCGGCTTCCGGCGTGGCCGGGCGCTTTTTCGGCGCGCTTGAGCGCGCCCGCATTGACGTGCTCGGCGCCACCACCTCGGAGATCAAGATCGCCGTGCTCGTGCCGCGCGCCCAGGCGCAGAGCGCCGCCGACGCTCTGATGACCGAGTTCGACCGCAAAGTCAAAAAGTGATCCGCTTTCGCCCCGCGCCCGCCGCGGGGCTTTTTGGAAACAAAGTCCGCCACGGAGAAGCGGCGAAGCGGAGGAAAACGCGCCGCCCCTGCGCGCGGAATCTCGGCATGGGCGTTCAACATACCGCGTATTTTTTTGTAAAAATTTTCCGAGGGAAAAGAGTTTTCTCTTTTGATCTTCTTTGTGTCTTCGTGCCTCCACGGTGGCTTTTGTTCCCGCGGCGTGAGAGAATACGGACGAATATTCAGATCGAACGCGACGAGGTGTGTGACGATGTATAAAAAAGCCCGAACCATCCAGCCTTGGCTGACGGAAGTGCATCAGGCGCTGCACCGCATTCCCGAGCTGGGGCGCGACCTGCCCGAGACGACCGCCTACGTGGCGGAGCGCCTCGACGAGATGGGCGTGCCGCATTTCGCCTGCGCCGGCGGGCTCGTCGCCGAACTGGCGGGCGAGCCGGGCGGCCCCATCATGGCGCTGCGCGCCGACATGGACGCGCTGCCCGTCACGGAAGCTACCGGACTGCCGCAGGCGTCGCGCCACGCCGGTAAAATGCACGCCTGCGGACACGACGCCCACATGACCTGCGCTCTGGGGGCGCTGCGCCTGCTGCGCGGCGAGGGCAAGCGCGCGGCGACCCTGCGCGTGCTCTTTCAGCCCGCCGAGGAGACCGATGGCGGCGCGGCGAAAATGATCGAGGCCGGAGCGCTCGACGGCGTTTCGTCGGCGCTGTGCCTGCATGTCGCACCGTCCCTCGAAGTCGGGCAGATCGGCGTCATCTCCGGCCCGGCGCGCGGCGCCAGCGACATGTTCAACGTCACGCTGCGCGGGCGCGGCTGCCACGGCGCGTACCCCCACCTTGGCGCGGACGTCGTCGCCGGCGGCGCGCAGATCATTTCGGCCCTGCAGCTGCTGATCAGCCGCGAGACCAGCCCGCTCGATCCCGCCGTGCTGACCGTGGGCAGGTTCGCCGCCGGAACGGCGCGCAATATCATCCCCGACAGCGCCGAATTCGAGGGCATCGTGCGCACTCTGAACCCCGCCACGCGCGCGCGCACGACGGCGCGCGTGCGCGAACTGGTCGAGGGCATGGCCGCGGCCCTGCGGCTGAGCGCCGAAGTGGAATTCATCGCAGGCTACCCGGCGCTGATCAACGACGCCGAAGTCGCCGAAGTCGTGCGCCGCGTCGGCGCGCGCGAGCTGGGCGCGGAGAACGTGATCACGCCGCCCTGTCCGCAGCTGGGCGTGGACGACTTCGCCTGCATCGCCGAGCGCGTGCCCGGCTGCTACGTCGATCTCGGCGCGCGCCGCCCCGGCGGTCCCGAAGAGCCGCTGCACAGCCCGCGCTTTTACCCCGACGAGGGCTGCCTGCCCGTCGGCGCGGCGCTGATCGCCGCCTGGGCGCAGAGTCAGGCGTAAAGAACGAAAGCAGACAAAAGCCGCCGCGAAGACGCAAAGGCGCGGAGAAAAACTAAAAACGAACGGCCGCCCCGCGGCATTTCGCTTGCAGCTCTTTCTCCGCGTCTTCGTATCTTCGCGGCGGCTTTTTGTTTTATGGACGCGCTTGCCTGATCTTGTTTTCATGATAAAATAACATATAAAATAAAAACGCGACGTAAAATTCATGTCTTTGACGATTAAAATTTTTCGATCGGCGAGGCGGCGCTCCGCGCCGCGGAAATTTTCGTTCGGCACGTCGTCGGCCGCTGGCGGCCGACATATCAAAAGGAGGCGAACGCATGAAAAAGATCGTGAAATTTTGGGTGTGCGCCGCGGCCGTCCTGGCTCTGTGCGGCAGCGCGGGAGCCGCGGACGTCAACGCGGTCGACGAGTACGGGCGCACGGAGCTGATGAAAGCCGCCCGCTACGGCGAGCTGAAAAGAGCGGAGGAGCAGCTCAAGCTGGGCGCCGACGTGAGCATTTGCGACACCGACAGGGCGGGTCGCAACGCGCTGCACGAGGCCGCGCGCAATGCCGACGCGGCGATGACGGAGCTGCTGCTGGCGCACGGCGCCGACGCCAATGCCCGGACCGCGGGAGGCTCGACGGAAAAGGGCGGCGATACGGCGCTGATCCTGGCCGCCCAAGAGGAGAAGGGCCTGCCGGTCGCGGAGCTGCTGCTGAGACACGGCGCCGATCCCAGCGCCGCCACCCCTAAGGGATTCCGCGCGCTGCACTACGCCGCTTCCAAGGGCAACGCGGCGCTGGCGGAACTGCTGCTGGCCCGCGGCGCCGACGTCAACGCCCTGACTTCCGACGGCCGCTCGCCGCTGATCTTCGCCGTCGGCGACGACGACAACCTCGCTGTGGCGAAGCTGCTGCTCGACAAGGGCGCCGACGTCAACCTGCGCCCCAACGAGAAAGCGCATTCGCCGCTGACCTGGGCGCTGAAAAACTACAACCGCCCCGCGGCGCTCCTGCTCGTCGAGCGCGGCGCGGACGTCAACGTCGCCGCGGGCGGCGGCGCGCCGCTGCTGTGGGCGCTGCGGCTTGACCAGCCCGGCGACGAAAAGCTGGAGATCCCCAAGGCGCTGCTGGCGCGGGGCGCGAAGATCGACACCGCGGCCCCCGGCGGCGTGACGCCGTTCATGACGGCGGCGGCGCGGGAGAACTTCACGCCGGAGACGCTGCAGTGGCTGCTCGACCACGGCGCCGACCCCAAGGGCGCCGACAAGAACGGCAATTCCGCGCTGTACTACGCCGCCAAGAGCAAGAACGCGGCCGCGCGGCTGCTCTGGCTGATCTCGCTGGGGCTGTACGACGTCAACGAGCGTGACAAGGACGGTTCCAGCATCCTCATGCTGGCGTTCAGGAATTCGGCCGATCCCAAGCTGCTGGCGGCATTGCTCGACGCCGGCGGCGACCCGAAGGCCACCTCCAAGGACGGATACGGGCTGATGCACATCGCCGCCGGGAAGCTGTGCGACGCCGCCAAAGATCAGGAGCGCACGAAAGAGGGGGCCGACCGGGCGTGGGACGACGCGCTGGCCTGCTTCCGCCTGCTCCTCGACAAGGGCGCGCCGCTCAACGGGCGGTACGGAAAGAACGGAGAGACCCCGCTGCTGGTAGCGTCCGGCTGGGGCGCGCCGCTGAAGGCCGTGCAGACGCTGGTCGAAGCCGGCGCCGACCCGAAGATCGCCGGCGCGGACGGAAAGACGGCGCTGTCCCTGGCCGAGAGCTGGGGCGTGCCCGGAGTTCCCGAATATCTGAAGTCGAAAATGTAACGCCGTGCGGCGGTCTTCGAAGGCTGCCGCCTTTTTCGTATCCTGCGGGGAGGCGTGAGACGATGGCGAATGCACACGGCGAAAGTCCCGGTGCGGAGATCCTCGAGTGGAAAACGCGCGTTTCTTTTTTCCGCAACAATCCCGTGACGCGGCAGATCGCGGTCGTCGTCGGCGTTCCGTTCGGCCTGCTGCTGCTCTGGATGGCCAAGCGCGGCTTTGCCGACGGCGCGCGGGAAGCGCGCTACGCTTTTTATTTCGTCGGCTTTTTTCTCGCGATCGGCGCGCTCTTCGTGACCGCCGTCTTCGGCGGCGGCTACGACGTGGAGTACCGTCTCGACGAAAGCGGCGTTTACGCGGCCAATCAGGAACGCCAGCGCAAGCGGCTGAGCGCGCTCTTCCGGCTGGGGCTGATCCTTTCCCTGTTCGCGCGCAGCTTCACGGCCGCCGGATCGTCGCTGCTGGCCCGCGGCTCGCTGCGGCGTTCCCTGCGCTGGAGCGCCTTGCGCGCGGCCAAATTCAATCCCAAAGAGCGGCTGATCATCGTCAAAGGAAAAGGCGCCGACAAGATCTACCTGTTCTGCACGCCCGAAAACTATGAAACCGTCCGCGCCATTGTGGAACGGCGTTTGCGCCTCAGCAAATCTGCCGCGAAGCGCGAAGCCGATTCGGCGCGTTCATGACAGGAGCAGACGAGTTCGGCGCCCAAAGCGGCGCGAAGCAGGCGGCGATGAACAAGAGGTTTGGCACTCACGCGCCCGCGCCGCGCACGGTCGTTACAGCGACGCTCGACAAAAGTGTCTACACGGACCCGACAGCGCTCTCGCCGCGGAAATCCCTTCAAAGCTCCCTGCGACGGCGCTCCGCTATGTCTGGGATGGGAGAAGCTAACGTTCCGACGCATGAAACAAAGCACCGCTCCGCCGGCCGTTCTTACGGTCAGCGGAGCGGTGCCTCTTTTTTCGTGTGTCTGCGTCTAGTTGTTCGCGGCGGGCTGCTCCATAGGCTTCATCTGCGAAGGATCCATGGGCGGCAGGATAACGGGCGTGGGCAGGTTGGCCAGCGACACGAGCTGGCTGATCATGGCGCGCACATACGGCAGCAGCATGGTCATGCCGTTGTCCTTGAGGATTGCCTCGCGGTCGGCGCCTTCGGCGTCGATGAAGAACACGCCGGTGACGTCGGCGATGATTTCGAATGGATAGTTATTGTTCTCGGCGTCGTCGAACACGGTGACGCGGATGTTGAGGAACGTCGGCTCCTTGGGCGTGGCGCTCATGCGCACGCGCTGGTCCAGTTTGATGGAAAGGGCGAGGTTTTCGTCTTTTTTGGGCTGGAAGTGATGGTTGATGTCGAACTGCAGGCTCTCGGCGCGAAAATCGGCAAGGCGGATCTCGTTCATAAACACAGGCTCCTTTAAAGGGGAAAGTTTGGAATATAAAATGGCACGCGATGCGCTGGCGCCCATTATAACAGAGAAATGCGGCGGCGCAAAGACGCTTTGGACGCCGCGGCAAAACTTCGTTCCGTCCCGCACCGGGACGCGGCAGGCGGAGAAGGACCTGAAAACGTTCGATTTATTTATTAAGACTAGAAAAATCCGGGGAACGTTCGCAGGAAGATGTATAAAACGCACAAATCAAGAATGTGACTTCGAGCACTTTATCTGAAAATGTTATAGACCTATTGCACGAAAGAAAAAAAAGGTTATAATGAGCCCAGAACATTACAAGAAGGAGGTGCGACTTATGGGCAAACTCGCAGGCAAGAAATTGATCCTTCTCGGCGAGCGCGACGGTGTACCTGCGCCTGCTATGAAGGCTTGCTTTGAGAACAGTGGAGCCGAAGTCGTCTTCGAAGCAACGGAGTGCTTCGTCTGAACGGCTGCCGGAGCCATGGACTTGCAGAACCAGCAGCGCGTCAAGGATTGCGCTGAGAAGTACGGTGCTGAGAACTGCGTGGTCATTTTCGGTTCGTCCGACGCCGAAGGCGCCGAGATTTACGCCGAAACCGTGACCAACGGAGATCCCACCTTTGCAGGCCCCCTGGCCGGCGTCCCGTTGGGACTCGCCGTTTATGACATCTTCGATGAAGAGATTCGTGCTGAAGCTGATCCCAAGGCGTGGGAGGAGCAGATTTCCATGATGGAGATGGTGCTCGATCCCGAAGCGCTCGCCGCTGCCGTCAAAGGCATCCGCGATCAGTATTCCCAGTACAAGCTGTAAACCAGCCTGTCGATAAAACCGGTCCATGAACGATCGTTCGTTCGTGGACCGGTTTTTTTTTGACGAGGCTGATGGCTTCAGCTGTTTTATACTACTTCTCAATTAAAAGGCCGAACGCAAGGGCGCTGCGAGGGAGATTCACAAGGCGAGCCGCGCAGACCGCGCAGCGGTCGAGGGAGTCATGAGCGGCTGAACTCCCCCGCAGCGCCCGGCAGACGATGTTAATGCTTTTTATCAAGAAATAGTATTATGCCGATTTTTCGTTGAAAATGCCAATATTCCTCTGACTTTTTATGGCGATCAAAGCGCGTTTTGAAGGATTGGCCTCGCGCCGTGACGCATTTTTTGCGGCGTCGCGCGCTTTGCGTTTTCCCCGGAGGGTCCGGAAGCGGTTCGGCGTTTCGATCGGGAAACGGCATAAACTACCGTGCCTTGCCGAGGTACGCCGCCTTGATGGCGGGGTCGTTGAGCAGGTCGCTGCCCTTGCCCTGAACGCCGAGCGAGCCGGTCTCGAGGACGAAGGCGTAGTCGGCGATTTTCAGCGCCACGTTGGCGTTCTGTTCGACGAGCAGGATGGTGATGCCCTCGCGGTGCAGCGTCTCGATGATCTTGAAGATGTCGCGGATGACGATCGGCGCCAAGCCCAGCGAGGGTTCGTCCATCATCAGCACCTTGGGGCGCATCATCAGGGCGCGGCCGACGGCCAGCATTTGCTGTTCGCCGCCGGAGAGCGTGCCGGCCATCTGCCAGGAACGCTCTTCAAGACGGGGGAAGAGCTCGTACACGTGTTCGAGGTCGGCCGTCAGATCGTCGCTGCGCAGGTAGGCGCCGATCTGCAGGTTTTCCCGCACGGTCAGATTGGGGAAGACGCGCCGCCCTTCGGGCACCATGCAGATGCCTTCCGAGACGATGGTCTGCGGATCCTGACCGCTGATGACGCTGCCGTCGTAAGTGATCGTGCCTTCCTTGATCGGCACGAGCCCGCTGATGGCGCGCAGCGTGGTGGATTTGCCGGCGCCGTTGGCGCCGATGAGGGTGACGATCTGGCCCTTTTCGACGGAGAAGGAGATGCCTTTCAGCGCTTCGATGCCGCCGTAGCTGACTTTCAGGTCCATGATTTTGAGCAGGCTCATTCCGCGTCACCTCCAAGATAGGCTGCGATCACGGCCGGATCGTTCTGAACCTGCGCGGGCGTGCCTGCGGCGATCTGGCGGCCGAATTCGATCACGTAAATGCGGTCGGAAATGTTCATGACCAGATCCATGTGATGTTCGATGATGAAGACGGTCAGGTTGAAGTCTTTCTTGATCTGCCTGATGAACTGGCCAAGCTCCGTCGTTTCCTGGGGATTCATGCCGGCCGCCGGTTCGTCGAGCAGCAGCAGCGTCGGATCGGTGGCCAGAGCGCGGATGATCTCGAGCAGGCGCTGCTTGCCGTAGGGCAGGCTGGCGGCCATCTCGTCGCGCACGTCGGCCAGGCCGACGGTGTCAAGCAGCTCCAGCGAGCGCTCGCGCATCATCGCTTCTTCTTTGCCGTTGAGGTGCAGCCCGGCCGTGATGAAGCTGCTGGTGCGGCGCAGGTGACGCGCCGTGAGCACGTTCTCGAACACGGTCATGCCCGAAAACAGGCGGATGTTCTGGAACGTGCGGGCGATGCCGAGCTTGGTGATCTGGTCGGGCGTGGGGCGAAGCACATGCGTTTTGTAAAGATCGGCGTTGGTGCCGGCGTAGAGTTTCCTCATCTTGCCGGAGGGATGATTGCGCACGATCGGCGTGCCGTGGAAGGAAATCTCGCCGTTCGTGGGCGCGTAGATGCCCGTGACGGCGTTGAAGGCCGTGGTCTTGCCGGCGCCGTTGGGGCCGATCAGGGCGACGATCTCGCCCTCGTTGATGTCCATCGTCAGGTCGTTGACGGCGACGACGCCGCCGAACTGCATGGTGAGGTGGTCGAGGTGCAGCACGTTTTTCGGATCAGTCACGGGGCGTCGCCTCCTTTGCCCTGCGCCGCCTGAACAGGTCGGGCAGCTCTTTGGTGCCCATGATGCCGCGGCGGAAGAACAGCACCACGATCATGATGATGATCGAGAATACGACGAGGCGGAAGCCGTTGCGCAGCAGCGGCACCTCGAACCCGTTGATGACCTGTTTCTCGTCGAGAAAGCGCAGCCACCACTCGGAGCAGGCCACGAACAGGAACGAACTCAGGCACGAGCCCGTCACCGAGCCGACGCCGCCGATGACGACGATCAGCAGAATCTCGTAGGTCATGGCCGAAGTGAAGCTTTTGGCCTGCACCGACGTCTGATACATGGCCAGCATGGCGCCGGCGATGCCCGTGAAGAACGAGGAAACGCAGAACGCCAGCTGTTTGTGGCTGGCCAGGTTGATGCCCATGGCCTCGGCGGCGATCTCGTTGTCCTTGATGGCCCGCAGCGCGCGCCCGTAGGTGGAGTTGATCAGCAGCACCAGCAGGGCGATGCACAGGCCGGCGATCAGCATCGGCATCATCGTGGACAGGTAGATAGTGACGGCGCCCGAAGCGTCTTTGACGTTGAAGTCGTTGAAGATGGGGAACAGGCGCAGCATGTTCGAGCCGTTCGTCAGCGGCCCCAGCTGATTCCACTGGAAAATGGCGCGCGTGATTTCGGCGAAGCCGAGCGTGGCGATGGCGAGGTAATCGCTCTTGAGGCGCAGCACGGGCAGACCGATGAGCCAGGCGAAGACGGCCGCCACGCAGCCGGCCAGCAGCAGCGCCGCGACGAAGGGCACCGTGAACTGGATCATGCCGCCGTTAAAGTACTGGTACACGCTGGCCCGCGCCGCAACGGGAATCGTCAGGATCGCGTACGTGTACGCGCCGACGAGCATGAAGCCGGCCTGGCCGAGCGAGAAAATGCCCGTGAAGCCGTTCAGCAAGTTCATGGACACGGCGACGAGCGCGTAGACGGCGCCTTTTTTCAGCACCGTGAACAGCATCGACGTCGGCGGCAGCGTCTGTTCGGCGATGAACACTGCGGCGTAAAAGGCGAAAACAATCAGGGCGCTCATCAGACGGGCGCCGGAAAATCGCTTTTCATTCATGGCGGTCACCTACACCTTGTCCGTATGCTCTTCGCCGAAGAGTCCCGTCGGTTTGACGACGAGAATGACGATCAGCAGAGCGAACGTAAAAGCGTCCGAGAACGTCGCCAGCCCCAGCGGCTTGGCGATCAGGCCGAGACGGAACAGGATGACGTCCAGCCCTTTGATGAGATTTTCGCAGATGCCGATCAGGAACGCTCCGATCACCGCGCCGGGAATGGAGCCGATGCCGCCGAACACCGCGGCGACGAACGCCTTCAGCCCCGGCATGGCGCCCGAAGTCTGAATGACCGTCGAGTAGTTGGTGAAGTACAGCACCGAGCCGACGGCCGCCAGAAACGAGCCGATCACGAACGTGGCCGAGATGACCCGGTCGATCTTGATGCCCATCAGCAGACTCGTCTCGAAATCTTTGCTCACCGCGCGCATGGCCATGCCCAGCTTAGTGCGGTTGATCAGCATGACGAGAAGCCCAGCCAGAAGCAACGTCAGAAACGGCGTGATCACCGTGACCATCGTCGTCGTGGCGCCGCTGATGCGGACGGAATCCGAGATGAAGGGAATTTTCGGATAGAACTGATTCAGTCCGCCGGTAGCGTACAGCACCAGATTTTGCAGCGTGTAGCTGACGCCGATCGCCGAGATCATCGCGCTCATGCGCGGCGCCGAGCGCAGCGGCCTGTAAGCGGTCCGCTCGATGAGAAACCCGATCAGCGACGTCAGCAGCAATACCAGCGGGATCGTGACGTACAGCGGCAGCGCGGTCGCCATATAAACCATGAGGATGCCGGCCACCATGAATACGTCGCCGTGGGCGAAGTTGATCAGCCTCAGAATGCCGTAGACCATCGTATAGCCGATGGCGATCAACGCGTACTGCCCCCCCACGGAGATTCCCGAGAGCATATAGGGAAAAACTGTTTTCCACATGAGGAAACGACTCGCTTTCTTAAATAGGAGTTTCGGACAAATTTTTCGTTGAAAAAAACCACGACGTTCCGGCGCCGCCCTAAAGGGCGTACGGCCGCTTCGAAGCGCTGCATCGTCGATGAGTTTCCCCGTCGGCTGAGAGGATCAAACAGAAGCGCAGCGAGGACGAATCATATCCCCGCTGCGCCCTCTCACACAGTGAAAAAACGTCGTTCAGACCGTAAATTACTCCTCGACCTTCTGCTCGGCCACGAAGTCCCAGTTGCCGGTCTCGAAGTTGACCGTCTTCAGGAACGCGGAGTCGCGGATGGCGTCTCCCGTCTCATTGAAAGCGATCATACCGCTGACGCCCTTGTACTTTACATCCCACAGCGCTTTGTTGACATCCTTCGGATCGGGAGACGCGGAGGCCTTCAACGCCATCAGCGCCGTGTAGTAAGCGTCGTAGCCCATCACGGAGACGGCCGAGATCATGTCGTTGCCGCCGTTGTTCATCAGAGCTTCCTTGTCCTCGTTCAGCCAGGCCTTGAAGCCCTTGTCGAACTCGGGCGAGCCGCCTTCTTGGTAGAAGGTGGAAACGATCAGCTTGACCTTGGCGTTCTTGGCCGCTTCGGCCGTCTTGTTGCTGTCCAGCGTGTCGCTGCCGAGAATCGGGAACGTGGCCCCCTGACCGCCGGCCTGAGCGATGATCTGCGTCGAGTAGGCAAGGGAAACGGGGCAGAAGAACACGTCGGAGCCGTACATCGCGGCGTTCGTCAGATAGGAAGTGAAGTCCGAGTTGCCCGTCGGGAACGTGTCGGTGACGACCTTGCCGCCCAGCTTCTCGAAAGCGACCTGGAAGTAATGGCACAGACCGATGTCGTAGTCGTTGCCCAGTTCGCCGAGGCAGTACGCCGTGCGGGCGCCGAGAACCTTGTAAGCGTAGTTGGCAAGCACCGTGCCCTGGAACGGATCGAGGAAGCAGACGCGGAAGTAGTGCTTGTTGCCGGCCGTGACCTGCGGATTGGTGCAAGTCACGCCGATGGCGGGAATCCCCGCGTCGGCAAAATACTGCGAACCGGCGATGGAAACGGCCGAGCCATAGGAACCGAGCACCAGCGAGACGCCGGAGCTGACCAACTGCTGCGCTGCCGTGGGAGCCTTGTCCGTGGAGGAGCCGTTGTCGGCGTAGACCAGTTCCACTTTGTAGGTGACGCCGCCGATCTCGACGGTCGGAGTGATCTTGTTGGCGTACTGCATGCCGAGAATTTCCTGTTTGCCGCCGGCGCCGCTGTCGCCCGAGGCGGGCTCGAACACGCCGATGCGGACCACTTTGTCCGCGGCCAGGGCCGCAGAAGCCATCATTCCCACTGCCAGAAGCAAAGCCCAAAATTTTTTCATCCTTGAAAAAATCTCCTTTCGATATTATTATTAGCAAACCTTGAGGGGATTATAAGTTATGGAATAAAAAAATGCAAGTGAAGAAATAACGGATCTTTGGGAAGAACGTCCCGAAGGATTCTTCCCGATGAACCTTGGCATGGCCGCTGCGCCAGCCTTTCGGTTCTCCTTCGATTCGTACGGCATAATTAATGAAAAGCGAAGAGTAGATGAACAGAAAATCGTCCCCGAAACGTTCGCAGCCCAAAACGTTTCGGAGACGATTTTTCGTTTTTATGGCCTCTCCTCCGTCCAGCGGATGCGTCGGAGACAGAACAGCAGCGCTGCGGCGCTCAGCGCCCAGGTGATGGGATAGGCGGCGTAGAGCAGGCGGATGTCATGACGAAAATGGAGCGCGACCGTCAGATAGCTGACGCGGATCACGCACCAGCACACCAGCATGACCAGCATCGGTACGACGGCCTTGCCCAAACCGCGCAGAATGCCCGCCATGCAGTGAGACATCGCCGGCAGAAAGTAGAAAGGCGCGGCGATGCGCGACTGTGCGACGCCGAAGGCGACGACCTCCGGCTCGGCGCCGAAAGCCATCATCAGCGGGCGGATGTTGAAAAGAATCAGCAGCGCCAGCAGCTGCGCCATGATCGCTCCGGCGCAGAGCGCGAAGACGGCGCCGCGGCGTGCCCGCTCGTACTGGCGCGCTCCCATGTTCTGACCGACAAAGGTCGTGATCGACAGGGCAAAACTGGAAATGGGCAGGAAGGCGAAACCCTCCAGTTTCAGAAACGTGCCGCTGCCGGCCATGGCCATGGCGCCGAAAGAGTTGATGTGCGACTGGACGACCATGTTGGCAAAAGAGATGATGGAGTTTTGCAGCCCCGAGGGGACGCCCATGCGCAGGATCTGTTTCAGCATCGGCCAGTCGGGGCGCAGATCGCGCCACGACACGCGCGCCTCGCCGCCGTGACGGCTCAGGTGATAAAACCCCAGCGCGGCGCTGGCCGCCTGCGAGATCACCGTGGCAACCGCCACGCCGGCCACGCCCCAACGGAAAACGACCACGAAAACCAGATCCAGCGCCACGTTGACCAGCGAGGAGAAAATCAGGTAATACAACGGATGCCGGCTGTCGCCGACCGCCTGGAGGATGCCGTTGACGCAGTTGTAGAGCACCACGGAGAGCAGGCCGCCGAAGTAGATGCGAAAGTAGGCCAGCGAGTTGGGCAACACGGTCTCCGGCGTGCCCATCAGCCTGAGGATGACGGGCGAGAAGACGACGCCGAGCGCCGACAGCAGACCGCCGCCCAGGAGCGCGAAGAACGCCGTGGTGTGCACGGAAATGCGCAGCCGTTCGGCATCGCGTGCGCCGTAATAGCGGGCGATGATCACGCCGGCGCCGACGAACACGCCCTGCAGGAAGCCGATCAGCAGAAAGGCCATGTGCCCCGACGAGGCGACGGCGGCGAGGGCGTCGCTGCCGATGAAGTTGCCGACCACCAGCGAATCGACCGTGTTGTACATCTGCTGGAACAGGTTGCCGAGAAAGAGCGGCAGCGCGAACGTGAGCAGCGTTTTGGCGATGGGGCCCTGCGTGAGCAGCATGGACTGATCTCTCATAAACGAAGCCTTCTCTCGTGGACGAAAATGGAGCGAGGTATTCGAAAAACGCCTTTCTAAAAAAACGAATTCCATTTTCATTTTATCAGAAAGGCAGAAAAATTTTGCCTTTTTGCGTTTTCTCGCTCGAAGGTGCCGCCTTGCATTTTTCGGGCCGACCGGAAGCTGTCCGAGAGCGGGATGGCGGATGTTTTATATTTTCATGAAAGGTGGTATATCCTTTTGACAGGCGGAGTAAAATGATGTATTGTTACTTTGTTTAAAAGGGCGTTGTTGATGTTTTTACTATATAAACTGACAGTTTTAAAATGAAAGGGCAGGTAGATAGCAATGGACAAGAACAGCGACAAGTACATCCGCGAAGTAGACGCCGAGATCGCCGACATCATCGTCGAAGAGTACCGCCGTCAGAACCGCCAGATCGAGCTGATCGCCT
>NZ_VUNH01000009.1 GCF_009695745.1 Pyramidobacter porci | reverse complement strand
TCGACACTGGTCATTGACACCATAACCCAGGCATTAAAACAGGAAAAGGCCACTGACGGACTCGTCCTCCACAGTGACCAAGGGTCGCAATACACGTCAGGAGCATATTGCAACCTGAGTGAAGAATATCATTTCCGTCCGTCGATGTCCAGTAAAGGCTGCCCATATGACAATTCAGCGATGGAAAACTTCTTCGGAACACTGAAATGCGAGTGCCTGAACCGCATTAAATTCACGGACATGGTGGCTATTTTCACGGAAAGTGAGTATTTTTGAGGCTGATTTTGGGGCGTAAAAAAGAGCATCTGAGATCTTGGCGTTGCTGGTCTCAGGTGCTCTTGTGCTATTGCTCATTTCGTGCAAATCAATGTCAGGGATTCTTCCGTTTTTTCCATTTTCTCACGGATTTTGCCCACGTGTCGATTTGACCATTTGAGGATGTTTGAAGGGGATTTAAAGATTTTTAATGATGCTGTGAACCTTGATTATATCTGGTTTGAACGGACTGAACTGGAGCCGTTTTTTGAGGCTGATCGAGGGGCGAAATCGGGGCGTTGGTCAGAAAAAAGAGGCTCCTGCAACGAGCCCTTTGGTGGTGGAAAGGTCACGTAGAGCGAGACTATTTTGTGGACAAGCGATTATTTCTTATGCCATTTCAACGACTGAGTTCATGAGCTGTCAGCCGTCGATAGTTCCCTTACATTTTCGGAGAACGGATGAAAAAGAGTGAATGAAACGGATCATTCCGCACGGTTATGCTTTCCGGCACTGCTCTTCGGGCGTCGGCCAGAACCACCAGTGACTTTTGGGTATCGCGCGGCCGACCGCCTCTTCGGCTTCCTTTCTGTATGCATCCCAAGAAAAATTTCCGCCCCGGGTCATGAGAAATCGCTCGAAGAAGACGCTGCGTCTTCGGTATTCCTCCCAGTTCTTCACCGTAAGATCCAGATAGCCGCGGAGTCTCGCCGGCAGTTCATTGCGGTTGAACAGAAGTCCTGAGACCAGAACGGGCATATCCACGTCTTCGTCGATACGAAGATAATCGGGGCTGTCTTCGCTGGACAGCCAAAACATATCGTATGACAGCAGTTCGCATATCAACTCTTCCTGCGAGAGTTCTTCAAGATAGAAGTTATCCTGATATTCTTCAAGAAGCGCTTCCATTTTGGCATCCAACTTTTCGTCACTCCTTTCATCTTCGGCAAAGGCACAACGACTTGCGCCTCGGAGCGAGGTTTAAATTTCTTTCTCTTCGAGAACGTCGCGATCGTCTGACCTTTCAGAGAAATAATCACCTGTTCTCCCGTCTTCGTGTCGTGAAAGACGATCTGAGGGTGGGGGGCTTTTTTATCTTCTATGATCAAATAAGCGTCGCGGCCGCCGCGGCGGATCAGCGAGGCGATCCGCTCGTTGTACTCCGCCATGGTCGCGTGAAACTCCCGCTTCCCGTGCTTCATATAATGGACGAAAGACGTAGCGTGGCGCTGCCCGTCGCCGCCGTCTCGCTTCTCCCAGATGACTTCGTGACTTCCCCAGCGAGCTTCGCGGGCATGATCCAACAGCCCCGGCAGCTCTTGAGCGGGGACTTCGCCGTCGATGGCCCACTGCGAGACTTTCTCGAGGTACTCGACGGGCGGAAAATAAGCGACCGTCGTCGTGCGGCAGCGGAAGTGGTAGGGCGGCAGCCCGATCCCCGCGTCGATCAGCGCCGATGTCTTCGTCGCCGCGGGGACTTCCTGATCGCCGAACATCGGCTGCGCGGCCTTCATGGCGTCGGCGTCGTGCCGCCGGGCCGCGGAAAGAAGCCGATCCCGCTGGCGCGACAAGGCGCCGACGGGGATCACGCGGCCGTGCATGGAGCGGCAGATCTGCGTCGTGTGGGCGTCCAGAACCGCCACGACCTGCACGTACTCGACGCCCGCCTCTTCGTATCCCGCCACCCGCCCGAGTTCGTTCGTGCGCGCCACCCAGTGGTCGGCCAGCAGGTTGAAATACCCTTCCATCTTCGGCTCGGCGAGCTGCGAGAGACTGTCTTCCAGATGTTCCGCCAGCTGCAGCCGTGTCGCGCCGGTTTCGTAATACGCCCACAGCGACTTTCGGATCGCGTCCGAGGCGAAACGGTCGTACCCGCCGCCGAGCCAATACAGCCCGTCCTCGCGCAGCAGATCGATGGCCGACAGATCCGGCGCTTTCAGCGCAAAGTCGACGCCGACGCCGTGCAGGCCGTGCCGATACGAGGTCGATATCGCTTCGGCGACAGGACGCCGGGCCGCTTCCGCGAGCCCGACGCCCAGATATTTCGCGGCCTTCGCTTCGATCCGTCCCACGTCGCCGGACGTCGCCGCGGCGCGGCCGCCCAGCGCGCGGACCTCCGAGAGCAGCTCCATCAGCAGCGCCCGCGTCTGCCTGTTCCAGCATTTGCTCAGCGCCGTCTTGAGGAGTTCCGCCAGCTCGTCGAGCGTCCGCTCCGACTTGAGCACACTGAGATTATACAGCAGCGGGACTTTTTTCACCTGCGCCGCCTTTTTTCTTCTCTCCGGGGAAATTCTCCCGCGTCCGGCAGATGTACCGGCAGTTCGGACAGGTGCGGACGCGGACGACCTCGTTGCCGCGGTCGTCGGTATGCGCGACGGTCAGCCGCGCGTGGCATTTCGGACAGTTCACGGCTCAGCCTCCTATCATCGAGACGTTTCTTCTTCCCAGCACGCGGCGCTGTCCCGCGGCGTCCATCACCGACAGCGCCAGCGCCCGATGTCCGTGCCGCCGCTGAGTTCCGCCGACGTGTTCATGTCCAGCGCGTCGTCGCGGAAGGCGTCGCGCACTTCGGCCGGCGACAGCAGCGACATCTCGTCGGCGAAGAAGCGGCACTCGTACGCCTGCGCGAACGTCATCGCGTCGAACAGATCCCGCAGCTCTTCGAGGTCCACCCGGTGCCCGTCGGCGATGGCGCGATAGATGTCCACCTTGTGGCGGCTGAAGCGCGGGTACTTGGTAGCAACGGCCTGCGTGGGGCTGAAGCTGGGCGGGCTGGCCGGGAAATACGGCTTTTCGCTGCTTCAGGACGGCGCCAGCTATCTCTGGGGCGGCCTGCAGCGCCTGCGCCCGTCGGTGATCCGGACGTCGCTGGAGATGCTGAAGCTCCGCGGCAGCGGCTCGCTGCTGGGCGGCGCGCTGGCTTCCGTGCGCGGCTCGGTCGCCTCGCTGGGGCGCGGTCTGGCCGCCGACTGGACGGCTCTCAAGTCGGGGCTGGGCTGGGCCGCCGCCGGCATGAAAAGCGCCGCGTCGGCGGCGTGGAGTTTCTCCAAAGGGGCCCTGCTCTCGCTGGGAAGCGCGCTGAAAAGCGCGGGCGCCGCGACGCTCTCGTTCGCGAAAACCGCGGTTCCGGCGGCTGTCGCCGGAATCAAATCGCTGGGCGCGGCGCTGGCGGCCCATCCCGTGGGGCTGGCGATCGCCGGTATCGCGCTGGTGGGGGCGGCGGTCGTCTACTACTGGGACGACGTGAAGGCGTTTTTCCTGAAGATCTGGGAACCGGTGCGCCCGTACTGGGAAGCCTTCACGGGCTGGCTGGGCGGTATCTGGGACGGCGTCGGCGCGGCCTGGAAAGGCGCGGTGAAGATGTTCGACGACCTGTTCGAAGCGTTCAAGGCGCCGTTCATCAGGTTCGGAGACTGGGTTGATGAAAAGATCGCCTGGATCGGAGATAAGTGGAAGAGCTTCAAAGAGACGATCTTCGGCAGCGGGGAAGAACAGGCCGAAATCAGACGGCAGAACGCAAGCGCCCTTTACAATCCCAGCCTCTGGGGACTGGAGGTGTCTGAAATCCCCGGCCGCGCGCTGGGCGGCATCTTCGACACGCCGCATCTGGCGCTCTTTGCCGAGGACGGCGAGGAAGCGGCGATCCCCCTTTCGTCCAAGCACTGCGCCCGCGGCGTCGACCTGTGGACGCAGGCGGGCGTCAAGCTGGGCATGCTGCCGGCGCGCGAGCCGGAGGCGGTTCCGGTTTCGCGGGGCGGCGCCGCTTCGGGCGGCCGGACGGTCGTGCAGCACAACACGTTCAGGATCGAGATCCATTCGCAGGCGCCGGCCGACGATTTCGCCATTTCGCGCCTGACGGCCGCGATCCGCGACGAGATGGCGCGCCTCGCGCGCGGAGGTTTTGCCGATGATCCTTGCTTTGGGTAGTTTCATCTTTTCCATCGACACGGCGGCCTATCAGACGCTGCAGCTTTCCGCCTCCTACCCGTGGGCCTCGGCGCCCCGCTTCGCCAACTCGCCGGGGTATCAGGCGACGGGGCTCGAGGAGCGGCGCGTCTCGCTCTCGGGGACGGTCTATCCGACCTTCCGAGGGGACGGCAGCCTAGCCCATCTGCGCCTGATGGCGTCGGCCATGACGCCGCTGCCGATGGTGGACGGGCGCGGGCGGTATCTGGGGCTGTGGGTGGTCAAGAGCGTCAACGAGACGCGGTCGCTGCTGTTCGACGACGGCACGCCGCGCAAGCAGGACTTTACGATGGAGCTGGAACGCTATGGCACAGGATACGTCGGTTACAATCCGCGCCGCTGAGGGCGACCGCCTCGATCTGCTCTGCTGGAAGCGCTACGGTACTCTGGCGGGGCGGGTGGTCGAGCGGGCGCTCGAGGCCAATCCAGGGGGCGCTCTGTACGATGAGCTGCCCGCGGGGCTTTTGATCTCGCTGCCGGAGGCGGCGGCCGAGCCGCCGGAGCGGTCGCTGTGGTAGCGCGCTCTCACCCGGCGCTGCGGTTGGAAGCGGGGGCGCTGGACATCACCGAGAAGCTCTCGGCGAACGCGCTTTCATTCGTTTACAACGATCACGAGAAGGACGACGCCGACAGCGTTTCCTTCACGCTGTTCAACGCGCCGGCTTTCGCGGTGCCCTGCCGGGGCGATCCCGTGGCGGCGTGGATCGGCTGGAAGGAGACGGGGCTGCGCTTCCTCGACCGTTTCGTCGTCGACGAGATCTCGGTCAAACTGGCGGGCGGCGGGGCTCCGGCCTCGATGTCGGTCACGGCCAAGTCGGCCGACTTCTGCAAGGGCGCGGGCAAGGTAAAACGCAACCGGCAGTGGGAGGATGTCTCGCTGTCGGACATCGCGGCCAGGATCGCGGCGGAAGAGGGCTGCGCCAGCAAAACCGTCGGCGTGTCGCTCGTCTACCGGTCGGTCGCGCAGAGCAACGAGAGCAATCTTCACCTGCTGCGGCGTCTGTGCGCCGAAGCGGGGCTGCGCTTCAGCGTCAAGGACCGGACGTTCGTCATCTCCGCGCCGGAGGCGGATCTGCGCGGCGCGGCGACGCTCTCGGCGGCGGAAGTCTCGTCGGGGTCTTTCACCTTCGCCGACCGCGGCCGCTACGGCTCCGTCACGGCCCGCTGGTGGGACGCGGAACTGGCGCGGGAACAGACGGTGACCGCGGGCGGCGGAACGCCCGTCTACACGATCCGCAAGACTTTCCAATCGACGGCCGAAGCCCGGACCGCCGCCCGGAACAAGCTGACGGAGCTGCAGCGCGGGCAGATCGAAGGCACGGTCACGCTGATGGGGCGCGAAGACCTCTTCGCCGGGACGATCCTCACCCTCGCGGACTTCTCGCCGAGTCAGCTCAACGGCGACTACATGATAACAAACTGCATCCATAGTATTTCACCCAGCTCGGGTTTCACGACCACGCTGAAGCTCGAAACCATTCCCCAAAGTAATAAATAAAGGGACCGCCGGTAAGGAAATTTTGCCGGCGGTCCCTTTACATTTATTGCTCACTTCGTGCAAATAATTTCTCATCTCAAGTGCAAATTGCCACCGGCTCAACTGGAGAACGTCATTTGGGAGTACGTACAGTTCTACAACTACGAACGGATCAACATGAAAAATGGCCTTACTCCATTTGAAATTCGGAGCAAAGCCAAGTAATTCGAAGCTTCTCTACGACAGGTGCTTTTTTCTTTGTCTATTTACTGGGGAACAGTCCAAACAGAGCGGAGGATTTCCTATTTCTGCACCAGAACTTACTGCATATGGGCGGGAGCGTCCTTGAACATGCTGTAGCCTTCGTCGAAGGCCTTGCAATTCAATTCCTCCGTGCCCCTGGGGACGCGGTCGAGCATGGCCTTGCGGACGGCTTCGGGCTTCATCATGCCCTCGAGCTCAAGCACGCGGGCGACCATGCCGAGAGCGACCATGTTGGTGACGATCTCGCGGCCGATCTTGTCGCGGGCCGTCTGGATGATGGGAAGCTGATAGATGTTCGCGTCCACCACCGGCACCTCCTCGACGGCAAAGCTGTCGAGGATCAAACGGCCGCCGTGCTTCACGTCGCCGGCGTACTTGTCGGCGGCGCCGCCGGTCAGACAGATCATCAGATCGGGATTGATGGGCTTGGGGTAATCGATGGGTTCGTCGGAGATCACGACCTCGGCCTTCGCCGAGCCGCCGCGGGCCGCAGGGCCGTAGCTCTGCGTCTGCACGGCGTAAAGGCCGTCGCAGAAAATGGAAGCGGCTTCGCCGGCCATGATGGCCGCGGTGATGACGCCCTGGCCGCCGGAACCGGCCAGACAAATTTCGAAACGTTTGGACATGGAAGCGCCTCCTACTTAGCCATAACGCGCTCAAGAAGAGCCTTGTACTGATCGGTGTACTCGGCGCGCTCGGTGTCGACGAACACGCCCGTCACGATCTTGCCCTGGAGTTCTTCGGGCGGCATCTCGGCGGCCTTCTTGGCGGACACGAGGTGCTGCTTAAGGTACTCCATGTTGACGATGGGAGTTTTCAGTTTGTTGTAGCGGCCGTACTGGGTATGGCAGAAACCGGCCACTTCGACCACGGAGAAACCGTGATGTTTCACGGCCAGCGTGATCGTCTTTTCGACGTCGCGCGGATTGGCCACGCAGGTGCGGGCCACGAACGTGGCGCCGGCGCCGGCCGCCAGCTTGCAGATGTCGAAAGAAGGATCGGTGACGCCGTAAGGGGCCGTCTTGGCGATGGCGCCGACCGGCGTCGTCGGCGACATCTGGCCGCCGGTCATGCCGTAGATATTGTTGTTCATGACGATGGCGGTGATGTCGATGTTGCGGCGGCAGGCGTGGATAAAATGGTTTCCGCCGATGGCGCTGCAGTCGCCGTCGCCCATGACGTCGATCACGGTGAGCTGCGGCTTGGCCATCTTGATGCCGGTGGCGTAGGCCAGCGAACGACCGTGAGTGGTGTGCAGCGTGCAGGCGTTGACGTAGCCGGGAAGGCGGCTGGAGCAGCCGATGCCGGACGCGAAAACGGTCTGGGTTGGATCAAGCTTCAGATCGACGACGGCCCGCAGGAGCGCGTTGAGAATGATTCCGTGGCCGCAGCCGGGACACCACATATGAGGGAAAAAGCGAGGGCGCATCCATTCGAAGACTTCTTTGCTGGGCATCTTACTTGGCCTCCTCGACAATCTTGTTGAAAATTTCGGTGGGCTGGAAGAGCTCGCCGTCCACACGGTTCAGCGGCACGACGCGGGCCTTGCCGTGAACGGCGCGCTCGACTTCAAGAACCATCTGACCGCAGTTCAGTTCGGGCACGATAATGGTCTTGACGCGGCGGGCCAGGCGCTCCAGTTCCTTATCGGCGAAAGGCCACAGCGTGATGGGGCGGAAATGCCCCACCTTGACGCCCTGGGCGCGCGCGTCGCGCACGGCGCGGACGCTGGAACGGGAAACGCTGCCGTAGGACACCACCAGGATCTCGGCATCTTCCACTTCGACGGTATCGAATTTGACGATGTCGTCGCGGAAACGGTCGACTTTGCGCATCAAACGGCGCATCTTCTTGTCGATATCGCCGGGATCGGTCGTGGGGAATCCCCAGTCGTTATGGGTCAGCCCCGTCACATGCCAGCGGTACCCGTCGCCAAAGCCGGCCATGGGCGGAACGTCGTCTTCGGGATCGGCCTGATAGGGCACGAAGTGCTCCGCATCGACGGAAGGCCTCTTACGGTCGACGACCTTCAGACTCTCGGGATCGGGCACGACGAACTTTTCCCTCATGTGGCCGATCTCGGCGTCGCTCATGATAAGAACGGGCTGGCGAAAACGCTCCGCCAGGTTGAACGCCTCGACCGTCAACGTATAGCACTCTTCCACCGAAGCGGGCGCCAGGGCGATCGTGCCGTGATCGCCATGCGTACCCCAGCGGGCCTGCATGACGTCCTGCTGGGCGCCCTGCGTGGGAAGTCCCGTGGAAGGGCCGCCGCGCATGACGTCGACGACAACCAAGGGAATTTCGGCTTCATACGCCAGGCCCAAGTTTTCCTGTTTCAGCGTGAAGCCCGGGCCGGAACTGGCCGTCATCGACTTGACGCCGGCAATGGAAGCGCCGATAGCGCAACCGCAGGCGCCAAGCTCGTCTTCCATCTGCTGGAAGACGCCGCCGACTTTGGGCAGTTCGACCGCCATCGTCTCCATGACTTCCGTCGAGGGGGTAATCGGATACCCCGCGTAGAATTTGCATCCCGCCGCCAGCGCGCCGAACGCGACGGCCTCGTTGCCCTGCCAGAATTTGATCTCAGCCATTATTTCGTCCCATCCTCTCGCACGGTGATCGCAAGATCGGGGCAGATATTTTCGCACGATCTGCAACCGATGCACTCTTCCGGATGTACAGCCTCGGACTTCACTCTGTCGTTCAGGGCAAGAACCTTCTTGGGGCAAACGGAAACGCACAAGCTGCATCCTTTGCACCAAGTTTTGTTGATGGATACATCGAACTTCTTGGCCAACACCTTCACCTCCAGAAAAAATAAAAAGCTTCCCCCATTTACAACAAAAAACAAACTCTATAAAGAACGGCCGAGGCCGGGCTCGCGCAGATAGCGAGCTCTCAGCTCGTCCGGCTTTATACTTGCATGAAGACGCTCCAACGCCAGCGCCGCATGCGCCGCGCCGCTCGGGTTTGCGATGTATTGTACACCCTCGCGAGGCGACGAAGCAAACAAGCGCGCATCTTTCACCGACCACATTTCAAAATCACGCGAAATCTCCCGCAGTTTCGATAAAAGTTCCTCGTATGTGCGCTCTTTTTCGGCCAGCACAAGGCAACCGTCCCTGTAAACGCTGGAAAAAGCCAGCTCGCGCGACGCGGCGATCAGCGGCACCTTCACGCCGCAATCCCAGCCAGGGCAGGAACGAAGCACCGCCTCCAAGCTGCTCAGCGGCACAATCCTGACGCCAAGGGCGAAGGCCAGGCCGGCGGCGTAGGCCATGCCGATGCGGATGCCGGTAAAATAGCCGGGGCCGACCGTCACCGCGACGCACGCCACGTCCTGAATTTTCAGCCCGTGTCCGGCCAGCAGTTCCGCCGCCAGCAGGGGCAGGCGGGCCGCCTGTTCGCGGCCGAGGTCGAGATTGCGCTCGCCGGCGATCTTTCCGCCGACGGCCAGTCCCAGACAGGACCAGCGGTTGGAACAATCTATGGACAAGAGGACGTCGCTCATGAACACGCCTTCTCCAGCTGCGCCAAAGCGTTCCGCGCCGTTTCGCCTGCAGCGGCGACGCGGAAGCGGCGTTTCTCACCCGCGGCAGACATCTCGCAGTGCCAGACGTCTTCGAAATCATCGCGGGCAAGGCGCTCGGGCCACTCGACAATCAGCACCCAGCCGTCGTCAAGATACTCATCGAAGCCAAGGTCCCGGCCGTCGACGTGCTCAAGACGGTACAGGTCGGCATGTGCGACGGAGATCCGCGCCCGCGCGTACTCGTTGACCAACGCGAAAGACGGACTGCAGGTCCGCTTCCAGCCCAGCGCGCGGCACAGTTCGCGCACCAGCGTGGTTTTGCCGGCGCCCAGCTCGCCTTTCATCAACAGCGTCATGCCGGGACGCAGGACGGCGGCGATGTTTTCCCCCAGCGCCCGCGTATCGTCACGTCCGTCGAGCGAAAAACAGCTTCGCCCGTCCGGTTCTTTTTTTACCGTCAGCACGCTCCGTTCAGCTCCTTCAAAACCGCCGGCAGACAATCGGCTACCTCATGAGCCAGTATGCCGTCCTGCCCTTGCATGCGGCCCAAGGCCTCTCCGGACACACCGTGGCACCATGCCCCCAGCGCCAGCGCCTTTTCCGCGGGAACCCCCGCGGCCAGCAGGGCCGCGCAGGCCCCCGACAGCACGTCGCCCGACCCGGGCACGGACAAGGTTCGGTCCCCGCGCGGCACGATCCACGGCGTTTGCTCCAGACCGGCGACAAGCGAGCGATACCCTTTCAAAAGTACGGAGCCATACTGCCGCGCCAAAGCCGCGGCCGCCTCGAAGCGATCCCGCACGGGCGATCGCCCGCCGAGGAGCGCCGCCGCTTCGCCCTCGTGAGGCGTCAGACAGCACCGTACGGGTTTTATGTCATCTTCGCCCAGCCAGTACAGGCCGTCGCCGTCCCACAGGGAGGGGCCGTCCCACTGCGAGCCGATCCGGCACAGTCCGCGGGCGCGGCTGTCGCGATCAAGCCCCGAACCGATCAGCAACACAGAACAGCGGGAGCGCCATTTCGCCATGATCCGTTCAAGTGCCGCCGCGTCTTCCAGAGGTTCGGCGATTGCCTCCGGAAGCGAGGCCGCGAGGACGTCCAGAACTTCCGGAACCGAGGCCAGCACCGCCAGCCCCGCGCCGGCGCGCAGAGCGCCGCGCGCCGCCAGAAGGGCCGCGCCGCGGTAGCGCTTCGAGCCGGCGACGATCAGCACGCCGCCGCGGCGGCCTTTGTGATCGTCGATCCGGCGGCGGGGAAGGAAATTTCGCACGTCGCGCTCTTCCAGCTCCAGCGCGTCGGGAACTCCCAGCAGCGGCGCGGCGTTCTCGTCCAGCGGGATCAGGACCGTCTCCCCCGCCAGCGCCGCGCCGTGCCCCGTCGCTATCGGCAGCTTCCAGCCGCCGGCCGTGCAGGTCCACTGCGCTTCGACGCCCTCGCCGCCTTCCGCGCCGCTGGGGACGTCCACCGCCAGCACATGGCGGCCAAAGCGGCAACGATTGACCGCCGCGATCAGGCGAGCGGTTTCGCCGCGAGGCGCGCCCGCCGCGCCGGTGCCCAAAAGCGCGTCGACGACAAGATCGTGCGAATTCAACAGCTCCGTCAGTGCCGTTTCGTCACGATCGCGACTTTCGACGACCGGCACCGGCATCTCCCCGAGCCTCGTCAGATTGACGGCGGCGTCGCCTTGGGAACGGGAAGCCGCGTGGCTGAGGAGCACCGTCACTTTCCAGCCGCGTTCCATCAAAAGCCGGGCGATCACGAAGCCGTCGCCGCCGTTACTCCCGGCGCCCGCCAAAATCAACGCCGAACGAGCGAGCGGCTGTTTCAGGATAAAATCGACAATGCCGCGGCCGACGCGCTCCATCAGTTCCAGGCCCGACACGCCGGATTCGATCAGCCGCGCGTCAAGGGCTCTCACTTTTTCGTTCGCGTACCACGGGATCACGGCCATCAGACTCCTTCCGTCTCGTAGATCACCACGGCGGCGGCGATGCCGCCGTCATGGCTGAGCGAAAGATGAAAACGCGCCCGGCGATACGGCTCCAGCGCCGGCGCCTGCGGATCGAGGACGAGGATGGGGCGGCCGGCCGCGTCGTGACGCACGCTCACGCTGCGGAGCCCCAGCTTCGCCAATCCCAAACCCGTCGCTTTGGCAAAGGCCTCCTTCGCCGCGTACGCCGCGGCAAGATGACAGGCGCGCGATTTTTTTCCCGCCGCGTAAGACAATTCCGCTTCGGTAAAAACTCTTCGACAAAAAGCTTCGCTCTCGCAGGCCTTCCGCATACGCTCCACACCGCACAGATCCATTCCGACACCGGCAATCATGTTTTCACCGCCTTATACTATACCGCTCCGCACTATTTTACAACAGTTTCAACTTAAAAAAAATTAATTTGGAACTGTATTAGAATCATCAAGACAGAAATTCAATCTATATTTTTCTCTACAAAAAAAGAGCACCTTGAAAAGATGCTCTCGAGGCCATGGTGGGTGATACAAGAATCGAACTTGTGACCTCTTCCGTGTCAGGGAAGCGCTCTTCCTCTGAGCTAATCACCCTTTATCGGGGGCGTATGAAGAACACATGGTGGGTGATACAAGAATCGAACTTGTGACCTCTTCCGTGTCAGGGAAGCGCTCTTCCTCTGAGCTAATCACCCGATAACGCCGAACATGAGGAATTCTACTCTCTCCGCCCGCTTCTGTCAACCCTGAAAAGTGCGTCACCTGCGGGCTCGGACATTCTCGGGACATTAAAGTATAATAGTCTCAACACAAAGATCGGCGCCCGCATAAAGCAAGAGGCGAACGCGCTGACATCGGATGGGAGGAACTTATGAAAAGAACGATTCTCGTAGTGCTGGCAACGCTGTTTTCGGCCATGCTCTTGCCCCGGACAAGCAGCGTCCGGTCGGAAAACCTTGTGACAAAAAACGAAGGAGAGGACATGAAAAATCTGAAAGAAATATATTTTGCGGGCGGCTGTTTTTGGGGCGTTGAAGAATATTTTTCGCGCATCCCCGGCGTGCGCGACGCCGTGTCCGGATACGCCAACGGCCACACGGAAAATCCGACGTACCGTGAAGTCTGCTCGGGGCTCACCGGGCATGCCGAGACCGTGCGCGTCAGTTACGACCCGCGGCTCGTCAGTCTGGAAACGCTGACGGAACAGTTTTTCCACATCATCGACCCGACCGTTCGGGACAGGCAGGGAAACGACGCCGGCCGGCAGTACCGCACGGGCGTGTACTACGCCGACGCGGCCGAGCGCAAACCTCTCGAGCGGATCTTCGCCGCCGAGCAGAAAAAGTATAAACAGAAAATCGTCACGGAACTGCTGCCGCTGGAAAACTTCTTCGCGGCCGAGGAGTACCATCAGGACTATCTGAAGAAGAACCCGGGCGGTTACTGCCACGTCGACTTCAGCGCGCTCGACGGGCTGAAAGCGAAAACGCCGCCCGCGCCCGAAAGAAAATACGCCAAACCGTCCGCCGCCGAGCTCAGAAAAAAACTGACGCCGGCCCAGTACGCCGTGACGCAGGAAGCCGCCACGGAACGCCCGTTCGACAACGAATATTTCGACAACCGCAAACCGGGGCTGTACGTCGACGTCGTCACCGGCGAACCGCTTTTTTCCTCGGAAGCGAAGTTCGATTCCGGCTGCGGCTGGCCCAGCTTTTCAAAGCCGATCAAGCCGGCCGCCGTCGTCGAACGTCACGACGGCAGCCACGGCATGAGCCGGACCGAGGTACGCAGCCAAGCCGGCGACAGCCATCTGGGGCACGTTTTCGGCGACGGGCCGAAGGACAAAGGCGGGCTGCGCTACTGCATCAACAGCGCGGCGCTGCGCTTCATCCCCTACGACAAGCTGGACGAAGAAGGCTACGGAGAGTTCAAGCATCTCTGCGAAAGTTACGACAAACGCTAGCACGCAACGCACAGACACACTTCGCAAAACAACGCCGGAGGCGCGGAGAACATGCGACGTTCTCCGCGCCTCCGGCGGTTTTATCGGCGCGATTTCTCGAACGCGGCGGCGCCTCCCCTGGCTTTTTCGGCCGTGGCCGCGAGCGCCTCGACGAAAGCGCTTTTGAATCCCGCGCGCTGAAGGGCGCGCAGTCCGGCGATGGTCGTGCCGCCGGGAGTGCAAACAGCGTCCTTGAGCGCGGCGGGATGAACGTTCTTCTGCCGCGCCAGTTCGGCGGCGCCGATCAGCGTCGCCGCGCCGGCGCGCAGCGACAGATCGCTTTTCATGCCCACGGCCAGGCCGCCCTGGATAAAGCCTTCCAGCAGTTCCAGCACGTAGGCGAGCGCCGAGCCGGAAAGGCAGACGACGCCGTCCAGATCCTTTTCGGACACCTCCACTGCGTCGCCGAAGAGCTCGCAGAGCCCGCGCACTTCCTCAAATTCTGTCTCGGTCCAGCCGCCGCGAACGATGCCGGTAAATCCGGCCCCCACGGCCGAAGCGATATTCGGCATCACGCGCCCCCAGCGGGCGCTCGGGACCGATTTTTCCAACACTTCAAGGCCGACCAGCGCCGCGCAGGAAACCAGCGCGCGCCCGGCCAGCAAAGCCGCGTTTTCCGCGCAGTAGCTTTCGATCAGCCACGGTTTCAGCGCGACGAACACGGGCCCGCGCCCCAGCGGCACGGCCTCGGCCAGAACAGCGACCGTTTCGATGCCGTCGCCGACAAGCGCATCGAATTTCGTGCCCCGATGCTGCACTACCACGGGGCTGACGCCGGCGCGGAACAGCCCGCGCGCCACCGCACCGCCCAGATTGCCGCCGCCGACAATGATCGGGCGAAGTTCTTCCACGTTCATGACACACACCTCCCAACGAATTTTATTCAGACGCTTTCGCGCCGCAGCCATACAGACGCACCCACTCGAACATGCCCAGTGCCGCCGCGACGCTGGCGTTGAGATTGCCCGTCCGTCCCGCCATGGGAAACTTGACGAGCTTGTCGCAGTTTTTCGCCGTCAGCGCCGAAATGCCTTCGCCTTCGGAACCGACGACGAGCGCGAGCCGTTCCGGCAGCGCGCCGCTCCACACGGTTTCGTCGGCGCGGTGATCCAAGCCCACGATCCAAAAACCTTTTTGCTTCAGCCGCTCCATGGCGCGGCCGACGTTGACCACCTGCGCCACGGGCAGGCGGAACGCCGCGCCGGCGCTGGTCTTGACGACCGTGCCGTTGACGGTCGCCGAGCGGTCGTTCTGGCAGACGACACAGGCGGCCCCGGCCACTTCGGCCGTACGGATCACCGCGCCGAGGTTGTGGGGATCCTGGCAGTGGTCGAGCAGCACGACCAGCGCCGGCGCCTGAGGATCCAGCGCGTCGACGACGCCGTCGAGATCGGCCGGCGGGATCGGCGCCACGCAGGCGACCGCGCCCTGATGGACCGCGCCGCCGGTCAGCCGTTCCAATTCTTCCCGCCCGACACAGTCCAGCGGGATACGGCTGTCGGCGCAGAGGCGCGCCACCGTGTCACGGAACTTGTCCGGCGCGCCCGCCAGCAAAAAGACTTTGCGGCACAGCTCGGGCCGATTCTCCAGCAGCGTCAGCACAGGATTGCGCCCCCAGCAGAGATCGTCGGACGCCGCCGGCGCGGCGCGCTTCGGCCGGGGCCGGCGCTCGGGAAACGGACGGCCGCCGGAACTCTCCCGCGCCTGACGGGGCGCGAAGTCCTTTTTGCCGCGGGGACGCGCTGAACGCTCAAAGTCGCCGCGGCCATCTCTCCTGCCGCGATTATTTTTTTCGCCGGGCCGCTCCATTGCTCTTCACCTCCCCGTTCTTTTCAAAATCATGGAGATATTCCCGGATCGCCTCTGCCGTGTAGCCCTTGCCGCGCTCGGCCAGCTCCCGCGGCGCGCCGCAGTCGACGACCCGCCCGCCGGCGCTGCCGCCTTCGGGGCCGAGGTCGATCACGTAATCGCTGGAACAGATGATGTCCATGTTGTGTTCGATGAGCAGCACCGAGTTGCCCTGATCGACCAGAGCGTGAAGGATGCGCAGCAGGCGGGCCACGTCGGGATAGAAAAGCCCGGTCGAAGGCTCGTCGAGCAGGTAGAGCGTGCTGCCTCCGAAGCGCTTGCTGAGCTCCTTGGCGAGTTTGACGCGCTGGGCTTCGCCGCCGCTCAGCGTCAGCGCCGACTGGCCCAGATGGATATAGCCGAGCCCAGCGCGCTGGAGGAACTCGAGCTTGCGCGCGATCTTGGGCAGATCCTTGAAAAGTTCCATGGCTTCGTCGACCGACAGGTTGAGCACGTCGGCGATGCTGTGCCCCTTGAACTTCACTTCCAGCGTCTCGCGGTTGTAGCGCGTGCCGTGACAGACGTCGCACTCCACGTACACGTCGGGCATGAAGAGCATGGAAACGCGCCGCTCCCCCGCGCCGCCGCAGGCCTCGCAGCGCCCGCCCTTGACGTTGAAGCTGAAGCGCCCGCTGGCGTAGCCGCGCAATTTCGCCTCGGGCAGCTGCGAATACAGCTCGCGGATCGCCGAGAAGACGCCGGTATAGGTGGCCGGGTTGGAGCGCGGCGTGCGGCCGATCGGGCTTTGATCGACCATGGCCACGTTTTTCAGCTGTTCCCAGCCGAGAATGTCCTTGTGCCGCCCCGGACGATCGCGGTAATCGGCGTCCAGCTTGCGGCGCAGGCCGCGGTACAGCACGTCGTACATCAGCGAGCTTTTGCCCGAACCGGAGACACCGGTCAGGCAGACCAGCGAATTCAGCGGGATGGAAATGTCGACGCCTTTCAAGTTATGTTCGGCCGCCCCGGTGATCGTCAGGCGTTCTTTGGGAAGCGCCAGTCGTTCCGAACGCACCATGCCGCACCGGTCGCCGCGCAGATAGGGGCCGGTGAGCGAATTCGTCTTGCGGAACTCGTCCGCCGCGCCGCGCTGGACCACTTCGCCGCCGTAGCTGCCCGCGCCGGGGCCGATCTCGACGATGTAATCTGCGGCCAGCATCGTGTCGCGGTCATGTTCCACCACGATCACGGTGTTGTCCATGTCGCGCACCGATTTCAGCGCGCCGATCAGCTTTCCCGTGTCGCGGCTGTGCAGGCCGATGGTCGGCTCGTCGAGCACATACATGATGCCCGACAGCTTCGAGCCGATCTGCGTCGCCAGCCGGATGCGCTGGCTCTCGCCGCCGCTCAGCGTGTCGGCGCGGCGTTTCAGCGTCAGGTAGCCGACGCCGACTTCCACAAGGAAGCTGAGGCGCTTTTCCAGCTCGACGATGACCTGGCTGACGATTTCGTTCTGCCCGGGATCGTCTTTGTGCTGTTTGACGATTTCGTAAAAATCGCTCACCGGCAGCGAGGTCAGTTCGTCGATGTTTTTCCCCCAGAAGCGCACCGACAGCGCCTCGGGACGAAGGCGCGTGCCGTGGCAGGTCTGGCACTCGTCTTCGCTGCGGTAGCGTTCCAGCTCTTCGGCCGTCGATTCCGACTCGGTACTGTCGTAATAGCGCTGCAGCCACGGCAGCAGCCCTTCATAGCGCCCCTGATACTCCGACACCTCGCCGCCGCGCTCGAACTGCAGGGGCATGCGCACGTCGGAACCGTACAGCAGGATCTGTTTCTGTTCCTGCGCAAGTTTTTTGTAGGGAACGTCCAGATCCAGCTTCACTTTTTTCGCCAGCTCTTCAAGACGGTACATCATGTACTGCCTGCCGCGGAACGGCAGCAGCGCCCCGCCGCGCACGGACAGGTCGGGATTGACCGCCAGTTCTTCGGAAAAATGGCTGTGGCTGCCCAGTCCCGAGCAGTCGGGGCATGCCCCCATCGGGTTGTTGAAGGAGAACAGCGCCGGCTGGATGTCGGGCAGCGAAATATCGCAGTCGGGGCAGACGAAGCGTTCCGTCAGCATGTCTTCCGATCCGTCCGCGGCGATGATCACAAAGCCCTCGCCGAGTTGCAGAGCCGTCTGCACGGCTTCGGCCATGCGGCCTTTGCGGTCGGGCTGGACCGACATGCGGTCGACGACCACTTCGACGCTGTGTTTTTTGTTTTTGTCCAGCGGAATCTCTTCCTCGAGCCAGAGAACTTCGCCGTCGACGCGCACGCGCATGAAACCTTTCTTGCGCAGCGCCGCGAAGACGTTCTTGAACTCGCCTTTCTTGGCGCGCACGGCCGGAGCGAGCACTTCGAGCCGGGCGCCGCCGTGCTGGCGGTAGATGCGGTCGACGATCTCGTCCACGGAATACTTGTGGACGGGCTTGCCGCACCGGGGGCAGTACGGCGTGCCAGCGCGGGCGAAGAGCAGGCGCAGGTAGTCGTAGATCTCGGTGACGGTGCCGACGGTGGAACGCGGATTGTGGGAGGTCCCCTTCTGTTCGATGGAAATCGCGGGCGACAATCCTTCGATGTCGTCCACGTCGGGCTTTTTCTGCACGCCGAGGAATTGGCGCGCATAGGACGACAGCGACTCCACATAGCGGCGCTGGCCTTCGGCGTAGAGCGTGTCGAACGCCAGCGAGCTCTTGCCCGACCCCGAAGGGCCGGTGATGACGACCAGTTTGTTCTTGGGAATCTCCAGAGAGACGCCCTTGAGGTTATGCTCTCTTGCGTTTCTTATAACGATTTCCTGACGCGGCACGGAGACCGGTTCCTCCTTCTTCGTCGCCGAACCCGCCTTGGGGAGTTCGGCCTTCTTCCATGGCCTGGATCATGTCGCGGATCCGGGCCGCCTTTTCGAACTGAAGCTTTTCCACTGCCTCCCACATGAGTTTTTCGAGAGCCTCGTTGTCCATGTGCTCGATATGCTGCTGCGCCCGTTTGTTTTTCGCTTCGGGCGCGGCTTCGAACTCCACCTCGGGCAGCATGCGCTCGATGGACTTGTGGATCGTCTGCGGCACGATATGATGCTCTTCGTTGTATTTCAGCTGCGCCTCACGGCGGCGCTTCGACTCGCCGACCGCCTCGCGGATGCTGTCGGTCACTTCGTCGGCATAAAGGATCACGCGCGAATCGACGTTGCGCGCCGCGCGCCCCATCACCTGCACGAGCGAGCGGTAGGAGCGCAGGAAACCTTCGCGGTCGGCATCGAGGATCGCCACGAGCGTCACCTCGGGCATGTCGATGCCCTCGCGCAGCAGGTTGACGCCGATCAGCACCTCGATATCGCCGCTGCGGAGCCGGTTGATCTCTTCCGCGCGCTCGAAGGCGTTCAGCTCGGAATGGATATATTCGGACTTGATGCGCAGCGTACTCATGTATCCGGCCAGCTCTTCGGCGCCTTTTTTGGTGAGCGTGGTGACGAGGCAGCGGCCGCCCGCGCCCCGGACTTTCTGGATCTCGGCCAGCAGGTCGTCGATCTGCCCTGTCGCTCTGCGGATCTCCACTTCGGGGTCGGCGATGCCGGTGGGGCGGATCAGCTGCTCGACGACGCGCTTGGAGTGCGCCAGTTCCCAGTCGCCGGGCGTGGCCGAGCAGCAGACGACACGCTGCATGTAATGCTCGAACTCGTGCCACTTGAGGGGGCGGTTGTCGAGGCACGACGGCAGGCGGAAACCGTGCTCCACCAGAACTTCCTTGCGCGCGCGGTCGCCGTTGAACATGCCGCGCACCTGCGGCAGGGTGATGTGCGATTCGTCCACGATCATGAGGAAGTCGGGGGGGAAAAAATCGATCAGCGTGCCGGGCTGTTCGCCCTCGGCGCGGCCGTCGAGATAGCGCGAATAGTTTTCGATGCCGGAACAGTACCCCGCTTCGGCCAGCATTTCCATGTCGTAGCGGGTGCGGCTGCCGAGTCGCTCGGCTTCGAGGTATTTGCCCTCGGACTTGAAGCGGCCGACCTGCAACTCCAGCTCGCGTTTGATCTTGTCCATCGATTCGGCGATCGCGCCGTCGCTGGTGACGTAATGCTGCGCCGGGAAGACCGAGACGTGCTGTTTGCGCGCGATGGAATGCCCGCTGACGGGATCGACTTCTTCGATGGATTCCAGCTCGTCGTCGAAGAAGGAAAAGCGCAGCGTGGCGTCGCTGTACACGGGATACAGCTCCAGCACGTCGCCGCGCACGCGGTACTTGCCGGGCTGCAGGTCGAAGTCGTTGCGCTCGTAATAGGCTTTCATCAGCGCTTCCTGAAAGCTGCGGCGGTTCCAGCGCTCGCCCACGGAAAAATTGACGATCGCGTCTTCGTAGTTCTCGCGCTTGCCCATGCCGTAGATGCAGGAAACCGACGCCACCACGATTACGTCGCGTCGTTCGATCAGCGATTTTGTGGTGGCAAGCCGCATGCGCTCAATCTGGGTGTTGATGGAAGCGTCTTTTTCGATGAACGTGTCCGAGCTGGGGATATAGGCTTCGGGCTGGTAGTAATCGTAATAGCTCACGTAATAGTGCACGGCGTTCTCCGGAAAAAAGCGCTTGAATTCGCTGAACAGCTGCGCCGCGAGGGTTTTGTTGTGCGCCAGCACCAGCGTGGGGCGGTTGTACTTCGCCACGACGTTGGCGACGGTAAACGTCTTGCCGCTGCCCGTTACGCCCAACAGCGTCGAGCACTTCTCGCCGTGGTTCAACCCTTCGAGCAGCGACTCGATGGCCTGCGGCTGATCGCCCGAGGGCGGCCAAGGCGCGTGCAGTTTAAATTTTTCAGTCTCCATGATCGGACCTCCATGAGACAAAAGCGAATGACGAAAACAAAGCGAAAAAGAAAAGGACGGAGTGAAAAATCCACTCCGTCCTTATATTGTACCAGTTTATTCGCCTTTTGCAGAGGACGATTCTTTGCATTCCATCGGGGTCATTTCGTTGGAAACGACGGGAGCCCGCGGAATAAAGCCGTCTGTCGCTTTCTCTCCCGCCGGAGCCGGTCCTTCCGGCGCGGGGACATCGGCACCTTCGGACGCGACTTTTTCCTCGGGCTTTTCGGGCACGGGCTCTTCTTCGCCAAGCAGCACCGCCAGGTCGTGACCGTCCATCACTTCGCGATCGAGCAGCGTTTCGGCGACGAGATCGACTTTCTCCCTGTTCTCCGACAGCAAATTCTTGACGCGGACGTAACACTCCTCCACGATCTTGCGGACTTCCTCGTCGATGGCGAAGGCGATCTGGTCGCTGTAGTTGCGGTCCTCGCCCAGATCGCGGCCGAGGAACACCTCGTGGCGCTGGCGTCCCAGCACGACGGGGCCCAGCGAGCTCATGCCGTACTGCGTGACCATGCTGCGGGCCACCTGCGTGGCGCGTTCCAGGTCGTTGCTGGCACCGGTGGTGATGTCGCCGAAGACCAGTTCTTCGGTGACGCGCCCGCCGAGCAGCACGCAGATGTTGCTGGTCAGCTCGTTCTTCGAGGCCAAAAAGCGGTCTTCCGCCGGCAGCTGCAGCGTGTAGCCCAGCGCCGCGCTGCCGCGGGGGATAATCGAGATCTTGTGCACGGGATCGCAGCCGGGGATCAGTTTCGCCACCATCGCGTGCCCCGTCTCGTGGTAGGCGATGATCTTCTTCTCGCGGGGGCCGATCAGGCGGCTCTTGCGTTCGGGGCCGGCGATGGAGCGGTCGATGCCCTCTTCCAGCTCGGCCATGCCGATCTCCGTTTTGCCGTTGCGGGCGGCCAGCAGCGCCGCCTCGTTGATGACGTTGGCCAGATCGGCGCCGACGAAGCCGGGCGTGCGTTTGGCCAGCACCTCGAAATCAACGTCGGACGCGAATTTCTTGTCCTTGGCGTGGACTTTCAGAATCGCCTCGCGCCCTTTCACGTCGGGCGTATCCACGACCACGTGACGGTCGAAACGTCCCGGGCGCAGCAGCGCCGGATCGAGCACGTCGGCACGGTTTGTGGCCGCGATCAGGATGATGCCGGTCTTCTCGTCGAAACCGTCCATCTCGACGAGCAGCTGATTCAGCGTCTGCTCGCGCTCGTCGTGTCCGCCGCCGAGACCGGTGCCTCTCTGGCGGCCGACGGCGTCGATCTCGTCGATGAAGACGAGGCAGGGCTGATACTTGCGGGCCTGCTCGAACAGGTCGCGCACGCGCGAAGCGCCGACGCCGACGAACATCTCCACGAAGTCGGAGCCGCTGGTGCTGAAAAACGGCACGTCGGCTTCGCCGGCGCAGGCTCGGGCCAGCAGAGTCTTGCCGGTCCCGGGCGAGCCGAGAAGCAGCACTCCCTTGGGAACTTTGGCTCCCAGCTTGGTGAAGCGGTCGGGGGACTTGAGAAACTCCACCACTTCCCTGAGTTCTTCCTTGGCCTCGTCGCAGCCGGCCACGTCGTTGAAGGTCACCTTGGGGCGGTTGTCGAGGAACATTTTCGCCTTGCTTTTGGCAAAGCTCATGACCTTTCCGCCGCCGCCCTGCATGTTGTGCAGAAAGAAGATCCACACGCCGATCAGCAGCAGCGTGGGGAACACGGATGAAGCCAGCGTCATCCACCACGGCGTTTCCGGCGGCTCGGCGATCTTCACTTCCACGCCCCGGGCGGCGGCTTCTTCGGCCACGTCCTTGACGCCGACGATGTTGCTGACGAACGCTTTGCCGTCGGCGTAGCGCCCCTGGGCCTTCATATCGTTGATCGTGAAGTTTTTGATTCGCCCCGCGGCCAGATCGGTCTTGAATTGGCTGTAAGGAACCTCTGCCACTTCCGGCCCCGCCGTCTGAGGCGTGAGAAACATGTTCACAACGCTGACGACGAGCACCACGAGGATCAAATACACGCCGAGATTCTTCATTAATCGCTGCACAATGGCGCCTCCTTAAAATTCATAACATCACTCCGAGACGGAGCGCACCGTGTGGATCGAAGGCAGGTTGCGCATCTTCTGATCATAATCCATGCCGTAGCCGACCACGAACTCGTCGGGAATCACGAATCCCGTATACTCCACCGGCACGTCGACGACGCGCCGTTCCTTTTTGTCCAGCAAAACGCACACTTCCACGGACGCGGCGCCCTCGTCCTTGAAGTATCCGCGCAGGTGCTGCAGCGTCAGCCCCGTATCCACGATGTCCTCGACGATCAAAATATTGCGCCCTTTCACCGCGATGCCAGTTCCCTGCGAGATGGTCACTTTGCCCGACGATGTGGTCGAAGAGCCGTAGGAGGCGGCCTTCATGAACTCCATGACGACGTTCACCGACGGCGAGATCTCACGCACCAGGTCGGCCATGAAGATCACCGCGCCGCGCAGGATGCCGATGACGGTCAAACTCTGCCCTTCGTACCTGCGGCTGATTTCCGCCGCCAGCACGCGAACGCGCGCGGCGATCTGCTCCCTGGCGATCAAAACTTCCGCTGCCTTCAATTCCATAAAGATTCCCTCCAGCGCCCGACAAGGGGACTCAAAACAACCTGAGCAACGACGTTATATTTTACACTATGGTAAAGGATTTCCCATCGATTTTGTTTTTTTTCCGCCCGGAAAACATTTTCCTGGGAAATTACCGGGAAAAAAGATGTTGCCACATCATATTTTTCAGTATTTTTTTGCAGAACGACCGGCCGCGCTTCATCGAGCGGACAGCGGAGGCCGAAATCGGCCTCCGCAGAGGCGCCCTTCAGCCGCAGCGAAACTTTCCAGCCGCCCCAACGCGCCGTTTCGCCAAGCGAAAGCTGGAGCGCCTCCAGCCGCTTTTCCGCCGCCGGATGCCAGCACAGCATGCCGCCCCCGGCTTCCACGTCGACCTCTGAGCCCCATTGGAACACAAAGCGTCCGGAACGGCACATCAGGCGGTCCAGCTCTTCGATGCGGGGTCTGGTCAGAGCGGTCAGCCCCAGCCGACGTCCCGCAAAACGCAGCAGTTCACGGCGCTGGAACTCGTGGACGCGGCGCAGCTTGCTCAGGCTCAAGCACGGCCAGCCGCGCCGCGGCAGCGAGACCTCGCGGCACAGCGCGGCCGCATGATCTTCCTGCATCTTTCGCCAAAGCTGCGCCTCTTCGGCCAGAGAGGCCAGATGCTCGACGACGCCGGGATTGACCTCGCGGGCCAGCAGGGGCATCACTTCGTTGCGGACTCGATTGCGCCGGTATATGTTTAGAGCGTTCGTCTCGTCTTCTACCCAGCTCCAGCCCTGCGCGCGGAGAAAATCGCGCAGTTCCTCGCGGCGGAACGAAAGCAACGGGCGGATATACATACCGCGCCGTTCCGGCATCCCCGCCACGCCCCAAAGCCCGCAGCCGCGGGCCATGTTCATGAGCGCGTTTTCGGCCAGGTCGTCGCGCGTATGCCCCAACGCCGCCAGACGGCATCCGAATCTTTGCGCCGTCTCTTCGTAAAGCTCATAGCGAAGTCGACGCCCCGCCGCCTCCTCGGATTCCCCTTTTCGGGACAATTCGGAGACCGAGCGGCGCTCGATCACGCAGCGCACGCTCAATTCGGCGCAGCGCTTTTTCACGAACTCGCCGTCGCCGCACGAGGCGCCGCGGATGCCGTGGTCCATATGGACCACGATCAGCTGCGAAGGCTCGTAAAGCTGGGAAAAAAGACAGAGCAGGCTCATCGAGTCGCTGCCGCCCGAAACGCCGAGCAGCACCGGCGTCTGGCCGAGCCAGCCGCGTCGTTCCATGACGCCGCGAAAGCGCCGCGGCACATCGCTTTTCGTCACGTCAGGTTCTCCCCTTTCCTTCGCCTCACGGAAATTGATTCTAAATCGAATACGCGGCAAAATCAAGTTGAAGGCACAAATAAAATCACGCCCTCGCCATAAAAAATCGCTCGTCCGCAGACGGACAAGCGATCTTTGTCAGAGCTGTTTTTTTGGCGGTTCGATCAATTTCAATGCAGTTCTCGCTGCTGCCTGCTCAGCTGCCTTGCGGCTGGTTCCTCTGCCGCGGGCAAGTTCCTTGCCGTCCAGCAAAGCCCGGACGATGAAAACCGGATCATGCTCCGGCCCTTTACGCTGAAGCAGTTCATAATAAGGCGTCGGCCCGTTCCGTTCTTGACAGAGAATCTGCAGACGGCTCTTCGGGTCGAGCTGCTCGCGCGCCGCTTCTCGCGGACGCCGGCTCAAAAAATTCCGGGCCCGTTCCAGCCCTCCGTCAAGGTAAAGCGCGCCGATCAGGGCCTCGACCGCGTCGCCGATCATGTTTTCGCTGGCGCTGCCGCGCTGCCCCGTTCCCAAAAGGAGCAGGTCGTCCAATCCCAAAGAGTGCCCCCAGGCGGAAAGCACTTCTTCGCGGACCAGCGAGGCGCGCTCGCGGGTCATCTGTCCCTCGCTGGCATCGGGACGGGTGCGGAACAGCTCCTCGCTGATCAGCACTTCCAGCACGGCGTCGCCGAGAAACTCGAGACGCTCGTTCCAGAACGGAACTCCCCGTTCGTGAGCGTAGGACGAATGAGTCAGCGCTTCTTCCAGCAGGGCCGGATCGTTGAATTCATAGCCGATGCGCCGCTGAAACTCGAGCAGACTTTTTTGCCGCGCCGGCTCCGTTCCGTTCATTAGCCTTCGTACTTCTGCAGCGCAAGCACACCGTTGTGCCCGCCGAAGCCGAAATTGTTGACGAGAATGCGTTTGACGTTTCGGTCGTACAGCGTTTCGGCGACAACGTTGACGTTGCACTCGGGATCGGGCGTTTCGTAGTTGCGCGTCTTGTGGACGATCCCCTGCTCGAAGGCCTGGAGCGCCGCCACGACCGCCACGCCGCCGGCCGCGCCGAGCGTGTGGCCGAAGATCGACTTGGTGGAGGTGACGAGCGTGTCTTTCGCCTTGTCGCCGAGCAGTCCGTTGATAGCCTTGGATTCCATAATCTCGTTAAGATGAGTGGAAGTTCCATGGGCGTTGACCAAATCCACGCCGTTCCAGCCCGACTGCTTCATGGCCAGTTCCATGGCCTTCATGGCGCCGGCGCCGTCGGGATCGGGAGCGGTCAGATGATAGGCGTCGCAGGTGGCGCCGTAGCCTGTCAGCTCGCCGTAAATATGGGCGCCGCGGGCGCGGGCGCGTTCAAGATCTTCGAGAACGACAACGCCGGCGCCCTCCGCGACGATGAAACCGGCGCGGTCTTTGTCGAAGGGGCGGCACGCACACTCCGGATCGTCGTTGTGGGTCGTGCACAGCGCCTTCATGGAGGCAAAACCGGCGACGGTCAATCCCATCACGCAGGCCTCGGCGCCGCCGGCCAACATCACGTCCGCGTCACCGCGCTGGACGGCGTACCACGCCTCGCCGATGCTGTTGATCGACGACGCGCAGGCGGTGACGATGCACATGTTGGGGCCTTTGCAGCCGTACTTGATGGCGATGTAGGCCGAGGTCATGTTGCTGATCATCATCGGGATGGCGAAAGGTCCGACGTGACGAGGCCCTTTTTCGGAAAGATCCTGATATCCTTCCCAGCTGGTATGCAGCCCGCCGGTGCCGGAACCGATGTAAACGCCGAACTTCCAGGGATCGACGGAAGCCGGATCAAGCTTTGCATCTTCAAGCGCCATCGACGCCGCTGCCGTCGAGAACTGAATGACGCGGTCGGTGCGCTTGGCCTCTTTTTTAGCCACATAAAGGGCGGGATCAAAATCGAGAACCTCGCCCGCAATTTTCACATTGTAGTCGGACGCGTCGAAAGCGGTGATGTTCCTGATGCCGTTTTCTCCCGCTTCAAGAGCGCGCCAGTAATTATCCTTGCCGATGCCAACGGGGCTGACCACGCCGAGCCCGGTGATCACGACTCTTCGATTCATTTTGAGATCTCCTTGCCGCCTCGGTGGGCGAAATACGATAAGTGTTTCTTTAAAATCGGGAGAGGAACCGCCGTACTGGTATCCTCTCCCCCGCAAATACAGCTCAGTTACTCCTCAATGCCAAGCTTGCTGGCGGCGTAGTTGATTGCTTCACCGACAGTGGTCAGCTTCTCGGCATCCTCATCGGGGATCTCGATGTCGAACTCTTCCTCGATGCCCATGATCAGCTCGACGATGTCAAGGGAATCGGCGCCGAGATCTTCCACAAAGGAAGCCTCGGGACGGATCTGCTCCTCTTCCACGTCAAGACGGTCGATAATGATTTCCTTCAGGCGAGCGAGAACATCTGCTTTAGTCATAGCTCAAAGCACCTCCATAAAATATGCGGCCTTGTAAAAGAACCGCTCTATGCCATTGTCATCCCGCCGTCGACGGCGAGAACCTGACCTGTGATGTAAGAACTGCTTTCCTGCGCGAAGAAGGACACGGCGTTGGCGATGTCCTCTGGCTCGCCCTGACGTCCCTGCGGGATGCCCGTCAGGATCGCCTCCTTGGCGGCGTCGCTCAGAATTTTCGTCATATCGGTGGCGATGTAACCGGGGGCGACGCAGTTCACCGTCACGCCCTTGGCGGCGTATTCACGCGCCACGCACTTGCTGAAACCGATCACGCCGGCCTTTGCCGCGCCGTAATTGGCCTGTCCGGGATTGCCCGTGACGCCCACCACCGAAGAGATGTTGACGATCCGGCCCCAGCGGGCGCGGACCATGGCTTTGACCGCTTCGCGCGTGCAGAGGAACACGGACTTGAGATCGGCGTTGAGCACGTCGTCCCAATCGGAGTCTTTCATCCGCATCAAAAGCCCGTCTTTCGTCTGCCCGGCGTTGTTGACGAGGATCTCGACGGGGCCGAGAGCTTCTTTGACGTCGTCGAAAAGCTTTTTCACCGCCTCGGGGCTGGAGACGTCGCCGGCAAAAGCCATCGCTTTTCCGCCGGCGGCCGTGATCTCGTTCACCAAGGACTGAGCCGCTTCCGCCGAAGAACGATAATTCACCGCCACGGCGCAGCCGTCGGCGGCAAGCCGTTTCGCCACCGCGCGGCCGATGCCGCGGCCGGCGCCGGTAACCAATGCAATGCGGGCCATCGCTATGCTTCCGCCTTTCGCTCTATAAAGGGGACGACCTGCTCAAGATCGGCCGGCTGTTCCACGTTGAGCACCGCGGCCTGACGGGCGATCTTTTTGACCGTGCCGGCCAGCACTTTGCCGGGGCCCACTTCAATGAATCCTTCCACGCCCCGAGCGGCCATGGTCTGCACGCTTTCGGTCCATCTGACGGGGCTGTACGTCTGAGCGTACAGTCCGTCGCGAATCGCGGAAACGTCGCTGACCGGTTGGGCGGAAACGTTGGCGACCAGCGGGCAGCGCCCAGGATTCCAAACGCACTTTTCCATTTCGGCCGCCAGACGGTCCGCCACAGGGCGCATCAGCGAGCAGTGGAACGGAGCGCTCACGTTCAGCATCACGGAACGCTTGGCGCCTTTTGCGGAAGCCAGCGCGACGGCGCGCTCCACCGCGGCCGTATGGCCGGAGATGACGATCTGCACCGGCGTATTGTAATTCGCCGCTTCGCAGACTTCCCCCTGAGCGGCTTCTGCGCAGACGGCGCGGACCGCGTCGGCTTCAAGTCCGAGGATCGCCGCCATGGCTCCCACGCCTCGAGGCACGGCCTCCTGCATGAAGGATCCTCGCTTGTGCACAAGGCGCACGCCGTCGGCCAGCGACAGCACGCCGCTGGCGACGAGGGCCGTGTACTCGCCGAGGCTGTGCCCGGCTACAAAAGCGGGATCCAACGTCACGCCTTTTTCCTGAAGCGCGCGGAACACGGCGATGGACATCGCCAAAATAGCGGGCTGAGTGTAGGCCGTCAAGACCAGCTTGTCCTCGGGGCCGTTGAAGATGATGTCGCTGAGGGAAAATCCGAGAGCCTCGTCAGCTTCGGCGAAAGTCTCTTTTGCCGCCGTGGAAACGCCGCACAGTTCCTTTCCCATGCCAACGGCCTGAGAGCCCTGGCCGGGAAAAACGATCGCATACTTCATAGGCTTCGACTCCTTTTAAGCGTTGGTTTCCAAGTCCTTGAGAATAGTTTTGGCCTCGGCGACCATGCTTTCGATGATATCGGCACAGGAACGGATGTCTCCGACCAGCGCAGCCGACTGACCGGCCATGACGGACCCCCGTTCCATGTCGCCGTCGATGACGGCGGCACGGAGACGGCCTGTGCCCAACTTTTCGATCTCGGCTACCGGAGCGTGATTGTACTCGAGATCGAGAAATTCCTTCGTCAGCTTGTTGGCGATGCAGCGCACGGGATGCCCCGTGCTGGCGCCGGTCACCGCGGTGCAGCGTTCCTTCGCCCTGACAAGTTCCTGTTTGTAATCGGGATGCACCGTGCATTCCTTGGAACAAACGAAGCGCGTTCCCACCTGAACTCCCTTGGCCCCCAGAGAGAAAGCGGCCGCCATGCCGCGGCCGTCGACGATGCCGCCGGCGCAGACAACGGGAACTTTCACCGCTTGAGCCACGAGGGGCGTGAGCACCATGGTCGTCAGCTCGCCGATATGCCCGCCGGCTTCCATGCCCTCGGCCACTACGGCCTGCGCGCCCTGACGGACGGCGCGGATCGCCACCGCCGTGGAAGCGACGACGGGCATGACGATCGCCCCAAGAGGTCTTAATCGCTCGATCACTTTGCCGGGGTTGCCGGCGCCGGTCGTAATGACTTTGATGCGATACTTGGCGGCCAGCTCCACCGCAGCGGGAGCCGTCGGCGACATAAGCATGATGTTCATGCCGTAGGGCTTGTCGGTCAACTCGCGAATCTTGAGCAATTCTTTCTCCAGCAGCTCGGGCGGCGTCGCTCCTGCGGCGATGATACCAAGGCCGCCTGCATTGCTGACCGCAGCGGCCAGTTCCGCATTGGCGATCCAAGCCATAGCCCCTTGGATCACAGGATGTTTAATTCCCAAAAGTTCCGTGATTTCCTTACCGAGCATGAAGAAACGAACCCCTTTCGTTTTTCGCAGTCAGAGTGCAGCCGACATCAATTCCCTCAAATCTTATCAAACGTTCCGACGAACGTTGCGCGATCGTCAGCACAAAGTCTCCTCGGCAGCAACTTTTTCCAGTTCCTGTGCAATATCCTCACGGATACGTTCCAGCGCGTTACGTTCCACAAAGCTGTAGGCCACGCCAATGGCGTTGGCGATGGCGGGCGCTTTGGAACGCCCGTGAGCTTTGATCACCGCACCGTTCACGCCCATCAGCGCGGAACCGCCGTAGCGCTGATAATCGACGCGCGCGCCAAGTCTCTTCATGGAAGGATACAGCAGCAGCGCGCCGGCTTTCGCCAGCCAGGACTCCTGGATGGTTTCTTTGACCAGTCCCCTGCAGAACTTGATCAATCCTTCAAAGGACTTGAGCATGACGTTGCCGGAAAAACCGTCGCAAACCACGACGTCCGCATCGCCCATGGGAACGCGGTTGGCTTCGACATAACCGCCGAAATTCAGGTCGTCGCTGGCGCGCAGTCGTTCGCGAGCCGCCACGATGACGTCGTCGCCCTTGATCTCTTCGGAACCATTGGAAAGCAAGCAGACCCGCGGCGACGAGGAGAGCTTTTCCACGTCCTTCATGTAGACGGAACCCATCAGCGAAAACTGCACCAGATTCAGCGGCTTGCAGCGCACGGTGGCTCCGGCGTCGAGAAGGAACACCGGCTTCTTCGTGGGAAGCAGGATCCCCAGGCCGGGCCGGTCGATGCCTTTCAGACGACCGACCACAAGCACGCCGCCGGCCACGATCGCACCGGTGCTGCCGGAGGAAACGCAGCCCTTGGCCTCGCCCGACCGGACCATTTCCATAGCGATGCGCATGCTGGAATGCTTTTTGCAGCGGATCGCCTTCGCGGGCGACTCGTTCGGATCGACCACTTCCTCGGCATGGACCACGTGAATGCGGCTTCGGACGCTGCCGTCAGCTTTGTCCAGATAGGGTTCAATGACGGTTTTATCCCCAATCAAAGCGATTTCGAGATCGCTGTTTCTATTGCATGCTTCGATGACACCAGGACAAACGGCAGAAGCGCCGTGATCGCCGCCCATGGCGTCTACGGCAATGATCATGATTATCCCTCGTTCCCCCGCACGGCTGAAACCGTACTTTCTTCTCCGCTCGACAGAGCCCGCACGATAAAGCGCCCCACATAGATCTCCCGCTCCCCTACGTTGGTATGGACGCTCACAATGTACTTGTCGCCTTCATGGACGCCCACTTTTGCCCGGGCCACCAGTCGGTCTCCGACAACCGCAGGAGCGCTGTACCGGCCGCGGAACGTCTGCACGACAACCATGTCGGCTTCTACTACGGCAATCGCCAACGTGCTTGCTTGAGCGTAGATATATTGATCCCAGACTTGATCGGTATGCCGAAAAGCCATTTCCTTGGTGGTCAGAAGCATGGACAGCGCCCACACGTTTGGCTCCAGCCCCAGAAGTTCGCCGATGAATTCCTCCTGCTTCAGAGAACGCAGGCGACTGACAGCCCGCTCGGCCATCTGACGGGTGCGTTCGCGCAGTTCCGGCACGCCCATAAGCGCGCGGTCAAGCCGGATCGTACTGAGGCTCACTTTCAGCAGCCGGGCGAGGTCTTCATCGGTATAGAGAGGATTCTGTTCTATCAGCGCGAATAACTTTTCGTGGCGCTTCAACTTGCCATTTTTCAGTGACATGTTCCTCCCTCGCTTTTAACACCTAGTCCTAATATCTACTCTCGAACTACGCGAAGTATAAAGACTTTACCGTAAAAGGTCAATACACTTTCACTCGCCTCCAAATATTTTTTACTTATGAATTCGTACGGAAATGAGAGAGTTCGCCGTGCCAGCTCGTTCTCTTCAAGGGAAGAAATTTCATCAATTCATTCTAGCTCTCGTACTCGTTTTTGTTAAAAAGGGCAAAGATTCTTCGTCCTCGGCGCGTCGAAAACTGCGTGAAATCGCGTGGCGCATGCTTTTTGCGGCACGGCCGCGCGCCGGCGCGACATTTTCAACGATGCTTTCTCATTGAAAGGCAGCATTATCGCCAATGAGCACTGATTTTCAAGAAACATACAAAGAACCCCCTGTCGTACCATCTTTACGTACGCAGGGGGTTCTTCGGTTTTCTGCGAGCAGTTCGGGCTTATTCGGCTTTCGCTGCGGTTTCGGCCTTGTCGGCGGCGACCTTGAGCACCTTGCGGCCGCGGTAATAACCGCAGACAGGGCAGGCGCTGTAGGTCGGGATCATCTCGCCGCAATGAGAGCAGGCCGTCATGCTGGGCGCGGTCTTTTCGCCCAGCCAATGGGCAAAGCGCATGTGGGTCCTGCGGTGGGACACTTTCATCTTCGGGGTTGCCATAGTCATTTCCCTCCTTTTTGCTTTTCTTCATCCATTAAATCTGCCAGAATCAGGAAACGCGGATCCATTCGATCCTCGGCGGGGAGAAGCGAATCGATCTCAATGCATCCTTCAGGGCACGTCGCGTAAAGCGGCAAAGCCACCACAAGGCATTCCCACACGAGATCGGTCACGTCAATACCGCTGCCGAGCCACGGAACGGGTAGCACGACCCTGTTGGAATCGTCGAATAATTCCTCTTCTTCCTGTACTTTTCCCACATCTTCTGACTGCAAGATGTAAGAATACATGAATTCCTGTTGAATTGCAACCGTTAAAGGCGCGCAACATCTACGACATTCGGTAGCAACTTCTCCAGTGATCCCGATTAAAACGTCGGCACCCTCAGGAGTCCGCTGCGTTTTCACGGAGACTTCGACGGGACTGGGGAAGGGGAATTCCTGAGCGCCGCAGGACAGGGGCTCTTTCAGATCCAACGTCCAGACCTGAGAGAACCTGTGCTGTGAGTCTTTCGCTTCCGGCAAAGGCACAACGAAATGCCAGTCCTTCGGCCGTTCGGTCAGTGCCATAGGCCTTTGTCCTCTCCGCTTCAAGTCCCCGCTCAGAAAGCCATCTTTTTGGTGTCGCGGGCGATGACCAACTCTTCGTTGGTGGGAATGACGATGACTTTGACCTTGGAATCGGGCGCGCTGATGACGCGCTCCTCGCCGCGGAAGTTGTTCTTGGAATAATCCATCTTCACGCCGAGGAATTCAAGGCCTTCGGTGACCATTTGGCGGGTGGTGGCGCTGTTCTCGCCGATGCCGGCCGTGAAAACGATGGCATCGACGCCGCCCATGGCCGCGGCATAAGCGCCGATATACTTTTTGACGCTGTAGGTCAGCATTTTGTAAGCCAGAGCGCACTTGGCGTCGCCCTTGTTCATGCCTTCTTCGACGTCGCGAAGGTCGGCGGAAACTCCGGAAACTCCAAACAGACCGCTCTCCTTGTTGAGGATCGTGTCAGTTTTTTCCGCGCCTTCTCTCTGGGCGATAAAGGTGACAACGCTCGGATCCACGTCGCCGCAGCGAGTGCCCATGACGACGCCGGGAAGCGGCGTGAAGCCCATGGAGGTGTCGACGACCTTGCCGTGGGCCACGGCGGCCAGCGAGCTGCCGTTGCCGAGGTGGCAGGTGATGATCTTCAACTCTTCGATGGGACGGCCGAGAATTTCGGCGCAACGGGCCGACACGAAACGGTGGCTGGTGCCGTGAAAGCCGTAGCGGCGCACGTGGTCTTCCTTGTAATATCTTTCCGGCACGGCATAGCGGAAAGCGTAGTCGGGCATGGTCTGATGGAACGCCGTGTCGAAAACGCCGACCTGAGGGACCGACGGCAACGCGGCCGTGATCGCCTCGATGCCGATGATGTTGGCGGGGTTGTGAAGAGGTGCAAGAGGCGCACAGCGCTTCAGGGCGTTCATCACAGCAGGCGTGATTTTTACGGAGCTGGCGAACTCTTCGCCGCCGTGGACAACGCGGTGCCCGACGGCGCCCAGCTCGTCAAGGCTCTTGAGCACGCCGACTTTGGCATCGAGCAACGACTTGAGGACGAGATCGACAGCCACCTTGTGATCGGGAATCGCGGCCTCGGTCACCACCGCGTCCATGCCGATCTTGGTGTGCTTGAGGCGGGAACCGTCGATGCCGATGCGCTCGACCAGCCCCTTAGCAAGCACGGACTCGTTGTCCATGTCGAAGACCTGATACTTCAGAGAGGAGCTGCCGCAGTTGATAACGAGAATCTTCATTACAAAAAACCTCCTTGACGTTTTTGACGCTCTGTCGTATATCCAAACTGTCACTCATCCCCTGCCGCCTCGGGCAAATTCAGAGGAGAATCACCATCATGAGAAAAATCATCGGCATCGTCGCCGAATACAACCCCTTTCATCGAGGCCATCGGTATCAGCTCGAGGAAATAAAAAAAAGAAACGGCGATGCGGCCATCGTCTCCGTTTTGTCGTCGAACTTCCTGCAGCGGGGCGTGCCCGCACTGCTGGACAAATGGGAACGCGCCCACGCCGCGGTGCGCTGCGGCGTCGATCTGGCGCTCGAGCTGCCGCTGCCTTTCTGCTGCAACAACGCCGGCGTTTTCGCCGGCGGCGCCGTGGCGCTGCTGAAAGCGGCGGGCGTCGTCGAAGCGATTTCCTTCGGCATGGAAGACGAAACGGATCTGCTCGGCGCAATCTCTGCTATTTTAGTTCAGGAACCTCCGGCTTTCAAGGCTATTTTACAGAATTTCTTAAAAAAAGGATCCTCTTACGCCCAAGCGAGGGCCGAGGCGGCCGACCGGTTTTGTCCCGGCGGCGGCGCGCTGTTGGGCAAGCCGAACAACACGCTGGCCGTCGCTTACGCGGAAGCGGCGCTGCGCCAGAGGGCCGGTTTCGAACTGCTGCCGGTGCGGCGCGCCGGCGCCGGGTACAACGACCGCAGCGAAGGCGAGATCATGAGCGCCACGGGGATCCGCGAAGCGCTTCTGAACGGGCGGATGGAGAGCGCGTGCCGCGCCATGCCGGACGAAAGCGCGGCCATCCTTCGAAAAAATATCGCCGCCGGACGCTGCTGCCTCGACTGGGAACCGCTCTGGCAGGCGCTGCGGCTGCTGCTCATGCGCGCCACAAGCGCGGAACTGGCGCGATACGCCGAGGTGAGCGAAGGCGTCGAGAACCGCTTTCTCGACCAGTTTCCGCGCTGCGAGAGCTTCGAGGAACTGGCCGAACGGGTGGCCACGCGACGCTATCCGCGCACGCGCGTCCGCCGTCAGCTCATGAGCCTGCTGCTGAACGTCAGCGAGGCGGACAACCAGCTCTTTCAGCGCCACGGCCCCGCCTACATCCGTCCGCTGGCGATGAACAACCGCGGCCGCGAACTGCTGCGCCTGATGCGCAAAAAAAGTTCGCTGCCGGTGATCACGAAACCCGCGGGGCTGCACGGCGACGACTACGCCCAAAAGATCATGGCGCTAGAATTCCGCGGCGCGGCGCTGTGGGAAAGTCTTGTGCCCCGCCCCGACTGGGAGCGAGAGAAGAAGGCCGTGCCGCTGATCCTCGACGATTAGCTTTTCGCCGGAACGGCGCCGGCTTTGGCGCCGCTGTGAAAGCGTTCCACCAGGCGGCGGTGCACGTAGGGCGGCACGAGGTTGCGCACCTCGCCGCCGAGCTGGAACACGTCCTTGATGGTATGGCTGGAAAGGAACGAATATTTGGCGTCGGTGACGATGAACAGCGTTTCGATCTCCGGCGCCAGCTGACGGTTCATCAGCGCCATCTGAAACTCGTACTCGAAGTCGGACAGCGCCCGCAGGCCGCGGATGACGATGCTGCTTTTGCGCTGGCGCAGAAAATCCACCAGCAGTCCGGAGAAAGAGTTCACCGTCACGTTGGAAAGGTGTTTGAGAGCCTCGCGAGCCATATCGACCCGTTCGTCGATCGCGAAGGCTCCTTTTTTGTCGGAATTGATCAGGACCGAGACCTCAAGTTCGTCGAACAGCGCCGCCGCGCGTTCGGCGATGAATACGTGACCGTTCGTGATCGGGTCGAAGGAACCGGGATAAACCGCCTTATGCCTGTACATCGGAGACCTCCTTCAGTTTGAGGAAATCGAGCACCGAAACGCCGTAGCGCCGCTCGTCCGCCAGTTCCCAGGGCGAATCCGCCAGGTCGAGCGACTCGCGTTCGGCGCGCTCGAGGATCACCGTGCCGCCGGGCTTCAGCAGCCCGGCGTGAGCGCCGAGGAGCCGCGGCAGCTCGCTCATCCACTTCATCTCGTAGGGCGGATCGGCGAAAATCACGTCGAAGCTCAGCTCGCGTTTTTCCAGCCAGTTCAGCGCCCGGCGCACATCCATGCAGAGGGCGATGTGATTTTCTTCGCCCAGCGCGCGGCGGATCTCCGCCGCCCGGTCGCGCAGCAGTTCCACCGTGACGACGGACGCGCCGCGGGCGCGCGCCTCCTTCGCCACCCGGCCGGTGCCGGAGAACAGATCGAGAAAGCTCATGCCCGACAGAGGCCCGAGGATGCTGAACAGGGCCCCCAGCGTTTTGCCCGTGGTCGGCCTGACCTCCTTCACCGCGCCTGGATCCTTCGCGCCGCATCCTCGACGGCGAAGCGCACCGCCGGCGTCAGAAACGGGGCGAAAACGCCGTCCAGCTTGACCAGCGTACACTCCGGCTTGCTGACGATTTTGACGTAAAACTTCTGCTCGTAGCCGGAGTCGGTGCAGATCGTCTCTTCCAGCAGCGTGCCGTCGGCGGCGCGAAAACCGCCGCGGAAAGCCCAGTGTGAGTCCTCGCCGTGGCGCCCCTGCGCGCTGCCCGTTTGCCCCGTTACCGTCCGGTCGAGAAGATCGAGATCGACCGGCACCGTCGGCGCGATTCTTACGTGCATGCCCTCCACGCTCCCTTCTACCATTCGCGGCACGCTCCAAAGCGCCGTTTTTTCGATGTAAAGATGATGGATGTCCTTGCCCATGTCCAGCCATTTGCGCTCGTACTTGGTGGTGAGGTCGCGGCGGAAGTTGAGGCGGCGTTCGGCCAGCTTCAGCGCCGCGTGGGCACCGAGGATCCGTTCGACCTCGTCGGCGTACCAGCCCTCGTCGGTGGCCATCTCGAAGACGCCGCCGATCTTCAGCACCGAGGCCAGCAATCCGGAAAAGCCTTCCGAGGTGACGCGGCGGCGCGCATGGCGCTCCTTCGGCCAAGGGCAGGGGAAACTCATGTAAATGCGTTCCACCGAGTTATCGGCAAAGCATTCGCGCACGAGGAAGCGCGCGTCGCCGCACAGCAGGCGCACGTTTTCCAGCTTCAGACGCGCGACGCGCGACAGCGCTTTTTCGAGGCACATGTGGGAAACTTCCACGCCGTAAACCAGCGCCTCCGGGCGTTTCTGCGCGAGATCGACGAGAAAATCGCCGTTGCCGAAGCCGATCTCGATCAGCCGCGGCGCGCCCTCGCGCTCGGCCGGCAGGCGGCATTCCGGCGTCGGCCTGAGGATCACGTCTCCACGATTCAAAATTCTTCCCTCCAATGCCTTTCCCTGCGGTTTGCAAGCGCGGAATTCTCGTTTTTTTCCGAAAGACGGCTCATTATAACAAAAAGTCAGCGGCGCGTGAACGGTCCGCCCGCCGCCGTTTTCCCAAACGAAAAACGTTTCACGCGGAACATTTTCGATTTTTTCCCTTGGGCCGCCGTGTTCGCGACGATATCTTTCAGGAAATATGACGGTCGCGCGCCAAACGGCGCGGGCAAAAAAAGCCGGACTCCTTTTTCATCGACGAAAAAAGAAGTCCGGCCTCCCCGTTCAAAAATCGCTCACGCCCGGGCTTTCACGCCGACGGTAGCGGCGGTCAGAGCCTGCATGAGTTCTTCGTTCTCGTATTCCTCGAGGCGCCCCGCGTCGCCGAGTTCGGCCAGCTTCTGGTCGACGGGGATGCGCGCCAGCGTCTTGAGACTGAAAAGCTTCTCGATCTCCTCGCGGTGCGACGAGCCGAAAAGGTCCCAACGTTCGCCGCAGTGCGGGCACACCGCGTAGGACATGTTTTCGACCAGGCCGAGCAGCGGCACGTTCATCATCTTGCCGAGATTGATCTGCTTCTGCACGATCATCGTCGACAGGCTCTGCGGCATGGTCACGGCGAGGATGCCGTCGACCTGGATGCTCTGCATGACCGTCAGCGGCGCGTCGGCGGTCCCCGGCGGCAGGTCGACGACGGCAAAGTCAAGACCGCCCCAGGCGCCGTCCTCCCAGAACTGCTTGATGGTGCCGCTGATCAGCGGGCCGCGCCAGACGACGGGCGCGCCGTCGTCCTTGAGCAGCAGGTTGACGGAAAGCACTTCGATGCCGCTGGCCGTCGCGGGCATTTGGATCTTGTCGTTCTCCACGTACGGCGCCCGATCGATGCCCAACAGTTTCGGGATCGAAGGGCCGGTCACGTCGGCGTCGAGCACGCCGACGCGGTAGCCGGCGCGGTTCAGCGCCACCGCCAGCAGCGCCGAGACGGTGCTTTTGCCGACGCCGCCCTTGCCGCTGCCGACGGCGATGATGCGGCCGACGCCCTGCCGCGTCGGGCCGGGGATCTTATTGCAGTTTCCGGCCGACGAACAGCTGCTGCACGAACCATTACACGTTTCGCTCATAGCACAAGCCTCCCCAAATAAAACTCAACGGCCCCATCATACCACTTTTATGCCGTTTTATCCGAGAATCAGCTCGCCGGCCGCGGAAACGAGCGTCGTTTTGACCAGCGTCGCCGCCGGACGCACGCCGCTGCCGCGGATCGCGTTGGTCAGCACGCGCGCCGCCAGCACGCCCAGCTCTCTGACCGGCGCGCGCAGGCAATTGGCGCGCAGCAGGCGCGCCAGCCGTTCGTCGCCGCAGATTAGATCGGGGCGTTCGCCGTCGGGCGGTTTTTTCGGGCCGTCCCAGACGACGAACGGTTCGCCGTCGCCCGTTTCCGTTTCCAGTTCCGACAGAAACTCCATCACGGCCGCCGGGCCGCCGCGATAGCGCACGGGACGACGTTCCGCCAGCGCACGGACCCGCGCCGAAACGCTCTCGCGTTCCAGCGCCACGCTGAATTGGCCGGGGCGGGGGCTCGCTCCGACGCACACCACGGGGATTTCCAGCGCGCCAAGTTCCGGCGCCGGCGCGCCGAACCAGATCAGCCCGTCGGCCTTGCGTCCCTCGATGCGGCGCAGCACGTTGACGGCCGGCGAAGCGCCGCCGCCCTCGAAAAGGAGCAATTCCATTTTGCAGCGCGACAGCACGCCGGATACCGCGCCCAGGAACTCGCCCGTCCACGGCGCGTCCATGCGTTCCAACACCACGGCGGCGACGCCGGTGCGCTTGCTGGAAAGTCCGCTGGCCACAGCGTCAAGTTCGTAGCCCAGTTTCTTCGCCGCTTCCCAGACGCGGCGGCGCGTCTCCGCGGAAATGCGGCGGTCGCCGCGCAGCGCGCGGCTGACGGTGCCTTTGTTGACGCCCGCTTCGAGCGCCACGTCGGCCATCGTGACCCGAGCCATGGCGGGGCCTTAGATCTCGATGATGCTGCCGCCGATGAACTCGCGCAGCAGCGAATTGCTGGGTACCAGACGGGGATCCATCGCCGGCACGAAGCGCAGCATGCGCAGCAGCCGCATCGCCTCGCCGCGCTGGGGCGACTCCTCGCCGACGGAGCGCAGCAGAATCTCGGCATAGGGCTTCATCACCGGCAGCTCGTAGATCAGCGAAGAGTTGAACATCACGTCGGCGTTCTTCTGGTAGGGGAAAATATATTTTGCCGCGCCGCGCACCACCGAGGGCCAGCGGTTCAGCGTCGCCTCGGGCGAGTTGCCGCGGGTGCGGTTGTCGCGGATCAGGCGCCGCAGCAGGCGCACGTCGGTCGTGCTGGTGCGGGAATGCTGGTCGAGGCAGAGGCTGGTCAGCGGCGAGAGGAACACGCCGTAGCGCGCCTGCGGCGGGATCGCCGCCAGCACTTTGTCGTTGAGTCCGTGCAGCCCCTCGAGGATCAGCACGTCGTCCTTCTCCAGCTTCAGTTCATCTCCTTCGGCGCGGCGTCCTTCGTAAAAGTCGAAGCGCGGCAGCCGCACCGTTTTGCCCGCCAGCAGCGCGTGGACGTGTTCGTTCAGCAGCTCGGTGTCCACCGCCTCGACCGCTTCGAAGTCGCGCTTGCCGTCCTCGTCGAGCGGGCACTTGTCGCGGTCTACGAAGTAATCGTCCAGCGAGATCGCCACGGGGCGCCGGCCGGCCACTTCCAGCTGGATGCGCAGCTTGTGCGACGTAGTCGTCTTGCCGGATCCCGACGGGCCGGCGATGGTGATGACGCGGCGCTCGGGCACGCTCAAAAAATCCTGCGTCACCTCGGCGACCTTCTGGGCGTGGAGCGCTTCGGACATGAGGATCAGTTCCTTGCCGCCGTCGCGCGCCACCGCTTCGCAGATTTCCACCAGGTTGACGACGTGGAGTTTGCGCATCCAGTCGGCATAATCGAGAAAAACCGTCGAAAGCTTGTGCGAAGGCCGGTATTCGGGCAGTTCGCCGCGGCTCAGCGCGATCGGGAAGCGCAGCACGACCCCCGGCGCCAGTTTCGAGAGCTTGTAAGGGCGAAGATAACCGGTGGAAGGCACCATCGGCGAATAGAAATGGTCGCGCTCGCCGTCGCAGCAGGCCATCTCCACGGGCAGATCGGACCACATGTGGGCCAGCAGCTTCGCCTTGTCGGGGCGCTCGTGCTCTTCGAAAAAACGCCGCGCTTCGTCGATCGGCGTCATTTCGACGCGGATGGGCAGATCGGCGGCGATGATCCGTTCCATTTCCGCGGCAATGGCGCCGACCTTGTCCGCGCCGATCTCCTCGTCTTCGCCGTCGCGCCGTTCTCCCGGACGGGGCACAACTTCCCAGAACGTGCCCTCGGAAATGGAATGGGTGACGCGCAGGCCGCGCCCCAGCACGCGGCGGGCCGCGATGGTCAGCACGAAACTCAGCGAGCTCTGAAAGACGCTCACGCCCTCCGACGAGGCGAGATCGACCCAGCTGACCCGGGCGTCCTTGTCCACGATCCAGTTCAGCGGCCGCAGATAATGATTGACGTGCCACGCCACCACCGGCACGCCGCTTTGAGCGCCGCTCGAGCGACGCAGCAGTTCCTCGCCGCTTGCCGGCGCGTCGCACGACACGCTCTTTCCGTCGGGGAAAAACGCGTTAAACATTTCCCAGCCTCCTCACAGACAGGTCTGCGCGGCGAAATCGTACCGCGCGCATTTTGCTTTTCATTATACAATGCCCTACAATAATCGGCGCAGCGCCGAGTGAGAAATTTTCGGGCGAAAGGAGACGAACGTCCATGGCCGACGGATTCGAAAGCGACCGCAGCGAGGCTTATTTCTACGGCGGCATGAAGCCGCGCCCGGTTCCCCGGCGTATCGGACCGTCCGGGAAAGACCGCGGCGAAAAAGCGGCCGCTGCGCAACGAAAAAATCCCCGCGCCGGAGGATAAAAATTTCCTCCGCGCGGGGATTTTTTTCGATCCGCGGCTCAGCAGTCGATGATGAAGTGTTCGGGCTCGTAAAAGGTCTGGAAGTCGGTGAGGTTGTTCTCGCGGGCGATGTTTTCCACCTCGTCCTCGCTCTCCACGCTGAAAACGTCCACGCCCTCGTCGGTGTAATTGACGAGCAGACAGCCGTAGCCCTCCTTGACCCCGTCCTTGAAGGCCTGGAGGTACAACTCCAGTTCGATCAGGTCCTCGAAGAAGATCTCGCTGGACAGTTCGCCCTCGCTCTCCGCGCCTTCCTCGTCTTCCGTCAGCGCCTGAAGATAGGAGGAGATGCGGTCGTTCATCGTCTGTTCGAACTCGGGGGCAATGTCGAGCTGCATCTCGTCCTCGTTCAGCTCCCTGAAACTGCCGGCCGGCTTTCCTTCAACCCACAGCTCGCCGGAATACAGAAGGCTCTCGTCGTTGTCCTGCTCGGCCAGATTGTGGATCTCCACACCGTTAATTGACGCGTGCTCGATATCTTTCATTTTAGAAGGTCTCCTTCCCGGAACTTTCATTCCTCGGAATGCTGTCACTCATTTTACCCGAATCGGAACGTAACCGCCAGACTTCTTTTCGCAGAGCCTTCTTTTTTTAGACTCATAACAGGAAGCGAATCACCAGCGGCAGCGTCAGCACCGACAGCATCGTGCTGACCATGACGGCGCGGGCCGTGTAATCGCCGTCCATGCCCATGGCTTCGGCCATTGGAAACGTGTTCATGGCCACCGGCATGGCCATGACGAGGATACAGGTTTTCACCATCTCGGGCCGAGCCGGGAAAAATCTGAAACCCAGCACGAGGATCAGCGGCGAAACGAGCAGGCGCACGATCACGTCGGGCCAGACCTGAAGCAGATCGCGCCGCAGCTCCCCGGGCTTGAGCTTCATGCCCAGCGTTACCAGCGCCAGCCCGGTACCGAGGTCGCCGAGGATCTTCAGCGACAGGTCGAGCCAGCGCGGCAGAGGCAGGCCGACGCCCACATTCCACAGCGCTCCCAGCGCGATGCTGAGCACCACGGGATTGCGGGAGAACGAGCGGAGAACGCGCCGCAGAGAATCCTTTTTCAGGCCGCCGTGAAGCACGATCAGGCCGCTGAGGGCAGAAAAAATTTCAAAGCCCGCCACGGAAAGCGCCATGAAACGCCCGTAATATTCGAGCGCGCTTTCACCCCAGAGCATGATCACGGCCGGCATGCCCATAAACATGTTGTTCGAGCGGACCGCCATCATCACCGAGGCCGCTTTGCGCCGTGCGTCGCCGCGCCGGAAACGCTCGCTCAGCCAGGCGCAGAGGATCATGCCCAGGTAGCCGCCGTACAGCACAAGAATGAAATTGACGTCGTCAAAATCGCGGGAACCGAGCGACAGCGTGATGCGGAATATCAAGCAGGGCGCGGCCACATAAAAGACGACGCGCCCCATCTGCGCGCCGCCCTCGTCGTTCAAGACCCCCGCGCGCTTTAAAATCCAGCCCGTCATGATGCAGCACATGATGGGCAGGATCAACAGAAAACCGTTGAGCATAACCTCGACACCTCCGCCGGAAAATGTTTTTCATTATAGATTTTCCGGCGAAAAAAGGGAACCCCGCTTCGCCCCAATTGTCGAAGCTTCCCCGAGACGATATAATGGACTTGAACCATGAGACGGCATTCCCGCTCAGACCATCCAGAAAGAAGGAAAATCCATCATGACCCCGGTTCCTTCCCGCATTTTTCGCGAGTACGACATCCGCGGCGAAGCCGAGAGCGAACTGACCGACGAGAACGTGCTGGCGATCGCGCGCGCCTACGGCACGTATCTGAGACGCGCCGGTATCCTTAAAGCCGCCGTAGGCGGTGACGTGCGCCTGTCCACCGAGAGGATCCGCGCCGCGGCCGTCGAAGGCCTGCGCTCCTGCGGCGTCGACGTCGTAGACCTCGGCACGGTCACGACCCCCATGCTCTACTGGAGCTTTTTCCGCTTCAACGCCGACGGCGGTGTCATGATCACCGGCAGCCACAATCCGAAGAACATGAACGGCCTCAAGCTGGGGTTCAAAAAAGCCACGCTGTACGGCGAAGAGATACAGAAGATACGCCGCATGGCGCAGACGGGCGATTTCGACTTCGCCGCCGCGCACGGCACACTGGAAAAAGCCGATATCGCCGACGAGTACGTCGCCATGCTCGCGTCGAAGGTGCGCCTGCCACGGCCGATGAAGATCGTCATCGACCCCGCCAACGGCACGGCGGCGCTTTTCGCGGGCAAATTCTTCAAAGCCCTCGGCTGCGACGTCACCGCCCTGTACGACACGCCCGACGGCACGTTTCCCAACCACCATCCCGACCCTCAGAAGAAAGAAAACATGCGGGACCTGGCGCGCAAAGTCGTGGAGGTCGGCGCCGAGGCCGGCTTCGGTTTCGACGGCGACGCCGACCGCATCGGCGTCGTCGACAACGAGGGCGAGATCATCGGCGGCGACATTCTCATGGCCCTGTTCTGGCGCGAAATTCTGCCCAAGCACCCCGGCGCCACGGCCATCATCGAAGTGAAGTGTTCCAAAGCGCTCGAAGAGGAAGTGCGCCGCCTCGGCGGCCGCCCGTATTATTACAAAGCCGGCCATTCGCTGATCAAGGCCGAGATGAAGCGCGTCGGCGCGCCCTTCGCCGGCGAATACTCGGGACACATGTTCTTCGCCGACGAGTACTACGGCTACGACGATTCCTTCTACGCCGCCGCCCGGCTGCTGCGCCTCGTCGCCGCCGGAAACGAGACATTGGCGCAGATGCGCGCCTCGATTCCCGCGTATTATCACACCGAAGAGATGCGCATCGACTGTCCCGACGAACGCAAGTTCGACGTGATGAAACAGATCACCGCGCAGGCGCTCAAGGACCACGACGCCGTCACCGTCGACGGCGTGCGCATTCTCTACGACGGCGGCTGGGGACTGATCCGCGCCTCCAACACCCAGCCCGTGCTGGCCGTCAGATGCGAAGGCACGACACCGGAAAAGCGCGACGCTATCGCCGCCGATATCCGCGCCCGCATCCTTCGCGCCGGACTGCCCGACTTCCAGTGGAAAATGTAAGGAGACTGCCATGAACGATCCCATTGAAAAAGTGCAAAAGGCCCTCGACGAACTTCACTACGACGGCCAGATTATTCACAGCGACGCTACCATCTTCACCGTCGACGACGCCTCGAAAGCGATCGGCGTGACGCCGGGCGAAATCCTCAAGAGCCTGATCTTCATGGTCGACGGACAGCCGTGGCTCGTGCTCATGTCCGGCCCGAACAAAGTCCATTCGGGCAAAATCAAGCGACTCAGCCAGGGGCATCGCGTCACCATGGCTTCGCCCGACTACGTTTTCGAAAATTTCGGTTTCAAAATCGGCGGCGTGCCGCCTGTCGGTTATCCGCAGGCGCTGCCCGCCCTGCTGGACGAGGATTTGTGGAAATTTCCCATCGTCTGGGCCGCGGCCGGCACCGACCACGCCTTCTTCCCCGTCGCCCCGGAAACGCTGCGAGAATACACTCAAGGGCAGAAAGCGGCCGTCAAGAAAGAGCCGTCCCCTCAGGCATGATCTTCCGACCTTATTTCTGGAAATGCAGAAAGGAGCTTCCCATGAAAACGCCGGCACTCAAGATCTATCGTGAACGCCCCATCGCAGGCTGCGGCTGAAGCACAGCCATCTACACCGAGAACGAGCTGAAACATTTTCCCGGTGCAGCCAACCGCGTCGCGGCTGGTCAGCTTTACATGAAGCTCAAAGAAGAGTATGGCTCCCGTCTCAACATCGACTTTTACGACCCGCGCTGTTTTGTATTTCTTTTCGACGCGCTGCGCTATCGCCTGCGCGGCGACGAAGTCACCTGGGTGCTGAACGGCAAGGTGATCTTCCGCGGCATTCCCGCGTGGGAAAAACTGAAAGACGCTATCGACGGCGTCCTTTCAGCCTCATAGACAAAAGACGAGACCGTCCCGGCCTGCTGCAAGCCGGGACGGTCTCTTTTTTCGTATCCGCGTGAAAACGAACTCGATACCGATTTTCACTTAAAAATTTTAATTGGGAATCACCATCAGTCGTGATAGCGCAGATCGATGCGCAAAAGCCGCCGCGGACGGCCTGCCGCGTCCTGCGGCTCCTTTCCCAATACGACCAGATAGCGAAACTCTTCAAGCTTCTGCAGCAGCCTGTTCATGCTGCGCAGCGACAGCGAGCAGTAGCGCGCCAGCTCGGACGAAGTGACCGTGTCGGTTCGATATTGCAGAAGGGCCTGTTCGATCTTGCTCAGCGACCTGATCCCAATCCCGGTCTGCACGGAGATCTGGCGCAGATTTTCGTTGAACAGCCCCTTCGCGTCGGGATCGTCCGACAGCGAGATCGGTCCGAAAAAATGCCCCCTCTCGTCAAGACCGTAACAGCAGGATGCCGGGGTTTTTCGGCTTCTCTGCTGCGCCTTGTCGGCCGCGTAACGGGCCTCCCGGGCCGTATATCCGATGCCGATGCCCGCCGAGATCTTATCCAGGCAGGGATTTCGAAAGGGCATGCGCAGCAGACTGAGACCGGTGAAGTCCCCCGTCTCGGCCATCAGCGTCCTCAGATCGCACGCCACGTAATAATCGGTCGCGTCCGTCTGAAACACGGCGCCGCCGAGATGCTGCGCAAAATAATAAACGGACTCGCCGATCTGCGCCTGCAGTCTCAGCGTCTGCAGCTCGTTGTGCATGTGCATCTCGCGGCTCAGCTGGAATTCCGGCCGGATCGCGACCACCGCGGGAAGGTTTCTTTCGGCGGCGGTGATCTGATGTCTCAGCAGCAAAAACTGGAGCTTCTGCTGCAGGAGGGAGAAATTCGGGCCGGTCTTGATCGACGGGATCCCCATTGCCCGGAGTTTTTCGTAGATTTTCTCCAGTCCCGTCACGCACAGGTCCGCCCTGCCGGTGCGATAATTTTCCGCATGATATTGAACGACCCGCTGAAAATAATCTTCGGCCATGATGTCAAAGCGGGTATTGTACAGCCGCACGCTTTCTTCGGTTCCCTTCAGCTCTTCGCGTATCTCTTCGATGATCTCATCGCCAAAACCGTCCATGCTGACGTTCTGAATCCTGTTTTTATATTTCAGTCCCGCCTTGACGAGCGCGCACATGGTCGACAGCATGTTGCGCGGCATAAAATCCCACGGGACCGCGGGCTGAAGCAGAGACGTCGCGTACAGATAAGGCGTCTGTCCCGTGAAAAGCAGGGCGTCGCACTTCCTCTCGTTTTCCTCGATCAGTTTTATCGTCTCGTGAAAATCCCGATACGCCAGAGGCATCAGCTGCACGGAAAATTGCGCCGACTTTTTCCGCAGGATTTTCAGACTTGTCTCGGGGCCAATCACGCCAATGATCATCATCGTTCCCTCGCGATAGAGAAATCTCGCCCGTTTCGCATGATCCGGACACACACATCATTGTACCTAGGCATCGAATTAAGGTCAAATTAAGGTCGTTTTATAGCATCTCAGACGCACATATAATGAAATAAGCAGTGAATTTATTTTTACAAACGGATTCATTGCGATTCATTCCCGAAAAGGAGGTTCTCTTCATGTATTGGGCTCTTCTCGTCGTGTTCGGCATCTTCGCGCTGGGAGATTACCTTGGCGTCGTCTCGAAGGCTCGACTCTCCTCCGTGTTCGTCGCCCTGATGTGCTTTCTGATGCTGTTTCTGAGCGGCGTTCTGCCTCAGGATCTAATTAAGGTCGCCGGACTCACCGATTTGGCTAAAATGGCGACGCCGTTTCTCGTTTTCTCCATGGGGTCATCCATCAACCTGTCGCAAATGCGCAGGGAATGGAAAGTCGTCGTCATGTCGCTGGCGGCCATGCTGGTCGCCGTCGTCTCCGTACTTGCCGTCGCGCCGCTGATCGGCATGCAGAGCGCTCTGGTATGCATTCCCATCGTCAACGGCGGCATCGTCGCCACGCAGATCATGACCGCCGCCGCTCTTGAAAAAGGATTCGGGCTCGCCGCCGCGCTTGGCACGCTGGTGTTCGCCGTGCAGAAATTCGTCGGCACCATCCCCGCCTCGCACTTCGGCCTCAAGGAAGCGAAGCTGCTGGTCAGCGACTACCGCAAGAAAAAGGCCCAGGGCGTCGATCTTTTAAAGGCCACTCAGCCGAAGAACCGCGAGGAAACAGACGCTCCGCCGAAAAAAGTTCCGTTCTGCGTCCGGTACGACAAATATTACACCGTCTACATGACGCTCGGCATTGCGGCCGCAGTCGCTTACGTCAGCAGCCTGATCGCCGGGGTCACGGGCATCGCCGCTTCGATCTGGTGCCTGCTTTTCGGCATGCTGCTCAATCAGCTGCATCTGATCCCTTCGCGCATCCTCGACCGGGGAAAGTCGAGCGGGCTGTTCATGACGGCGACGTTTTGCAGTTTGATTCCCGCCCTGGCGAAGATCAAGCTTTCCGACATGGGCAGCATGGCCGTCAGTCTGGCGCTGGTATTCGGGGCAGTGCTGATCGGCACTTTCCTGCTGCTCTACGTCCTGCCGCTGTGGAAGTTCATCGGCTCGCGCAACATGGTGGTCGGCATCGCCATGTCGCAGCTGTTGGGATTCCCCGCCACGTTCCTGATCGTCAACGAAGTGGCGACGGCCGTCGCGCAGAACGACGACGAGAAGAACTACGTCGTCGAGAAGCTGACGCCGGCTTTCGTCGTGTCGGGCTTCGTCTCCGTGACAACATTCTCAATCATCATCGCGGGAATTTTCGCCTCCTTTCTACATCTGTTCCCGGCATCGTAAATCCGGCCACGAAAAATACGAACGAAACTGTCGAATCTGTTTTATAATAGCGGCGGCCTCGAAAAAACGCTCTGCGCCGTCAGGCGCCGCGCGAGTCCGCTCACAACCCAAGGAAAGCCGGAGGAAAAAATCATGAAATTCGACATGCTGAATTATCGTTATCCGTCTCGCCGCAGCGTCATTTGCGGGCGCAAAGGCATGGTCTGCACCTCTCAGCCGCTGGCGGCCCAGGCCGGACTGGACATTCTGAAAAAAGGCGGCAACGCCGTCGACGCCATGATCGCCACGGCGATCTGCATGACCGTATTGGAGCCCACAGGAAACGGGCTTGGCTCGGACGCTTTCGACCTCGTCTGGTTCGGCGGCAAACTTTACGGGCTCAACGGCAGCGGCGGCGCAGCGAAGCTTCAGACCCTCGAGAAGATGAAGGCCAAAGGCTACGATTCCATGCCGCAGCGCGGCTGGGATTCCGTCACGGTGCCCGGCGCCGTATCGGCCTGGAGCGAACTGCACCAACGTTTCGGACGCTTGCCCTTCAAAGAGCTGTTCGCCGCCGCCATCGACTACGCCGAAAACGGTTATCCCGTCCATCCCATCGTCGGCCGTCTTTGGAACGACGCGGCCAAAGTCTTCATGCCGTTCAGGGACAAGCCGGAATTCCGTCCGTTCTTCGAAACGTTCCTCAAAAACGGCGCCCCGGCGATCGGCAGCCTGGTCAGACTTCCCGATCACGCCAGGACTCTGCGCGAACTTGCCGAGACGAACTGCGAGAGCTTCTACCGCGGCCGAATCGCCGCGGCGTTCGACGCGTTCTCGAAAGAGACGGGGGGCCTCCTGCGCGCCGAGGACCTGGCGGCGTACCGGGCCGAATGGGTCGAACCGGTCAGAACCAACTACAAAGGCTACGAAGTCTGCGAAATTCCGCCCAACGGCCACGGCATCGTCGCGCTGATGACGCTGAACATGCTGCAGAAGATGGACACCTCGCTGGGTCGCGACGCCGAGCCGACGGTACACAAACAGCTGGAAGCGATGAAGCTGGCTTTCACCGACGGACAGACTTACATCGCCGATCCGCGCTTCATGAAGATGAAGACGGATTTTCTGCTCAGCGACGCCTACGCCGCGGGACGCAGCGGTGAAATCGGCGCGGAGGCGCTGCTGCCGAAGCCCATCGATCCGCAGTGCGGCGGCACGGTTTATATGTGCGCCGCCGACAGCGAAGGCAACATGATCTCGCACATCCAGAGCAACTTCCGCGGCTTCGGCAGCGGCATCGTCATCCCCGGCTACGGCATCGCGCTGAACGACCGCGGCAACGGCTTCAAGCTCGATCCGCGGTCCGACGACTGCATTGCCCCGGGCAAGAAGCCCTATCACACCATCATCCCCGGATTCCTGATGAAGGACGGCCGGGCCGTCGGTCCCTTCGGCGTCATGGGCGGTTTCATGCAGCCCCAGGGACACGTACAGGTGTTGATGAACATGATCGATTACGGCCTCAATCCCCAGGAAGCTCTCGACGCGCCGCGCTGGCAGTGGATCGGCGGCAAGAAGGTGGAACTGGAAGCCGGCTTTGACCCTGCCGTGGCCGAAGGGCTGCGCAAACGCGGCCACGAAGTGACCGTCACCGACGACTTCCTCAGCTTCGGCCGCGGCCAGATGATCCTGCGCGGCGGCGACGACGTGCTCATCGGCGCCACCGAGCCGCGCGCCGACGGCTGCGTCGCCGCCTGGTAAAAGGGACCGCCCCCCTCCGCTCAAAAAACACACAAACGCCAAGCGGCCGGGAGCTGATGCATTCATTTGAATCATCAGCTCCCGGCTGCTTGGCGTTTGTCCTGCGGAGGACATCGTCGGTCACGCGACCGGTCTTTTTCGTTTTACGAGTTTTCAGCGTTTGTTCCTGATCGTCTTGGGATTGCCCTTGCCGTTCCGCCACAGGATCACTGACCAGTAAAAGCGGCTCATTTCGCGGAAATCGCGCGGCTTGACGCCGAGGATGCTCTCCAGCTTTTCAAGGCGGTAATCCACCGTGGTGCGGTGTACGTGCAGCAGTTCGGCGGCGCGCACGACGCTGAAGCCGCTTTCGCACCAGGCCACGATCGTCTCCTGCAGTTCCTCGCCGTCAGTGCGCACAAAAAGCGGCGCCAGTTCGCGCTCCACCATGCTGTCGAGCAGGCGGGGCTCGGAACAGAGCAACAGCTCTTCGACGCGGAAGTCGGTGATGATGTGGACTTTGTCGCGCGGAAGCAGTTTGCTGCCGACGTTCAGGGCGACCTGCGCCTCGCGGTATGACGAAACCAGCCCGGGAATGCCGTCCTGCACGCTGCCGATACCGACCACGGCGGAAAAGCCGCGGCGCTTGAGCTGCTCGGTCAACTGCAGGCACTGCTCGCGTACCGCCACGTAGAACTTGTCGCGATTGAACTCGCGGCCGCGCATGGCGCTGCGGAAGACCACGTAGCGATGGGGGCCGACGCTGCCGGAAACGTCGCCGGGGGCGTTGAAGATCTGGCGAATGTCCATCAGCGTCCGGTCGCGCTCGGGATAGTCGCCGTCCTCGCTGCTTTGCGACGACGTGTCGATCTCGATCACCGAATAGGCCAGCGTTTTGTCGTAGCCCATCAGCGCCGCCTTGGTCTCGATCACCTGCGGATCGTTGATGCCGGGGCGGAACAGGGCGATATCGGCCACCAGAGCCTGAAGATTGCGCTCGCGCTCCAGCAGTTCGCGCGTGATCATGCGCTCTTTCAGGTACAGCTCGGCTTGGCTTTTGACAAGCTGGGCGAACGGCTTGACCTTTTCGGGATCTCCCGTGATGGCAATCGTGCCGATCACATGCTGCTCAGTATCGAGGATCGGATAGGTGACGCCGGGTTTGACGCCTCTCAGACGGCGGGCATCCTCTTCCGTTTCCCAACGAGACTGGCCCGTGCGCCCGACAATGGCGCACGCCTCGTTCAGCGTACCGATGCCGCGGTCAGGATCGCTGCAGCCGATCGTGATTCCGTCGGTATCGGTGATGACGACGTCGTAACCGATGACGCGGGAAATGTTTTCCGCAAGTTCCTGAGCAATAGGTCTAAGCATGTGTCTCCTCCCGGACATTGTATAATTGCAACGCATCTGCCTGATTTTGACGGGAAATAAGGCAAGTTTTATTCGCCAGCACGTTTACGAGAAGTCCTTCGCGACGAAATTTTATTTTGCTCTGCAAAAACTTTTAAGTCATATAGAAGCATTCCCACATGCATCATAATACCACTTTCAGTATTTTTGTGGAGCTCATTTTCATTTATTCACCTCAAGATTTTGAGATTTTTATGAACAAAAATAGAAGACGATCTACGTCTTTCCGTTATATTTTCGACAACGTGCCTGATTTCATCGGATGAACCACGCAAAAACGACAGAAGCGGCCCGCCCCAAATCACCGAAAAAGATACTACAGCACAGTTGGATTTTTCATTAAAACAAGATCGATATGCCGACAACGGCCAATTTTACGCCCCTCTTCACAGGTGCAGCAGTGATGTTCCACGTCGACGGCAAATTCTTCGCCGTTTTCCTTCACAAGCCATACCTTTGCTCCGACCCGCCGAAGTTCGGGGCCGCCGGACTTCCCCGCCGACAGCCCTCGTGCCGCGGCGAAAATGTCAAGCTGCTTTTCGGGAACCGGCTCGCCGGGATCCGAAGGCACGCTCTCGATGAATTCCCCCTTGTCCAGCGCCACGTTGGACAGGCGGTCGGCTTCGGCGTTCTGGGCCCTCGGCACCCAGCGGCAGCGCGCTTGCAGAGCGCGGGTACGCTCGATGATCGGGGCGGCCATCGCTTTCAGACGGGGTTCTTTGATCTTCCACTGCCCCGTCACCTGCGATATCACCAGTTTGCTGTCGCCGCAAATTTCCGCGTTCTTCAGACCACGACGTTCAAGCTCGTCGAGCAGCAGCCCCAGCGCCATATACTCCGCCTCGTTGTTGGTCTTCATGCCCAACGGCAGCGCACGACGCCAGATCACCCGTTCGTCGTCGTAAATCACCATGCCGGCGCCGGCCTCGCCGGGATTGCCGCGCGAGGCGCCGTCAAAATGTGCTCGGATCATCGGGCTTCCGCCTCCTTGCTCGTTTGCGCGCGCAGCGGCGGATAACGCCACAGCGTCGCGTAGATCGCGGGGGATGCTCCCGCCGCAAAACAGCCGATAGCCGCCAGCACTCCATCCAGTCTCATGCGCTTTGACACGCCGCCAATCGGCAGCGGCAGCGACGGCAGCACGTAGATGATAGAAATCAGGCTATGGGCACACAACGTCAGCACGAAAATACCGTAAAAATAAGAGGGCAGCTTCATACGCTCTTTCTCCCGGACGAAAAAATACCTGCACGCCCGTGGCGGCACGATAACCTGCGCACCGACGCCGCCTTTCAGAAACGACGACACCGCATGGCGATATTGTACACCTCGAATTGCATAAAAAGCTTTTTCCTCTATGAAAACAAATAAATCGTTTTCAACGGAAGCGAGGTCGCCCCATGAAAGCGCACACCAAACTCCTGTTCCGTGGCCCACACTGCTTTGCCCCATCGTCGGCCGTTTTTTCTCCGGGAAAAGACGCCATTCCCTGCCATGGTTCCCGAAACGGACTGACCGTCCACAAAAAAATCCTCTCGTCCGCGGACGAGAGGATTTTTTGTAGACGGCCGAACTCAGTGAGACAGCAGCGTCAACATGACGGCCGCGGCGACGGCCGTGCCGATGACGCCGGCCACGTTGGGCCCCATGGCGTGCATCAGCAGGAAGTGCCCGGGATTTTCCTTCTGACAAAGCACCTGGACGACGCGGGCCGCCATGGGGACGGCGGACACTCCGGCAGCGCCGATCATCGGGTTGATCTTGCCGCCGCTCAACCCTTTCAGGAGCTGCCCGAACCAGCAGCCGCCCGCCGTGCTGGCCATAAAGGCGACCAGGCCGAGGACGATGATCTTGATCGTGCCGAGGGTCAGGAACTTGTCCGCTTCCATCGTGGCCCCGACGGTCAGCGACAGGAAAATCGTGGTGGTGTTCATGATCGCGTTCTGAGCCGTGTCGCTGAGGCGGTCGGCGCAACCGCACTCGCGGATCAGGTTGCCGAACATCAGCACGCCGATCAAAGGCACCGACATGGGCAAGATCAGACCAGTCACGACCGTGACGACGATGGGGAACAAAATCCTTTCAAGCTTGCTGACGGGACGAAGCTTGTCCATCGTGATGGCACGGTCGGCCTTGCTGGTGCACAGCTTGATGATCGGAGGCTGGATCAGGGGAACCAGCGACATGTAGCTGTACGAAGCGACGGCGACAGCGCCGAGAATCTGAGGCGCCAGTTTCGAGCACAGGTAGATGCTGGTCGGCCCGTCGGCGCCGCCGATGATGGCGATCGAAGCGGCTTCCTGCACGCTGAAGCCCAGCACCATAGCGCCGAACAGCGCGATGAAAACGCCCAGCTGGGCGGCGGCGCCGAGGAGGAACGTGATGGGGTTGGCCAGAAGCGGAGTAAAATCGGTCATGGCGCCGATGCCCATGAAGATGATGACGGGATAGATCTCCTTGACCGTGCCGAAGGACATATAGTACAGGAATCCGCCGGCCTGCGTTTCATTGCCCAGCGCGTCGAGCACGGGCCCGGAGGTGATGCCCGACAGAGGCAGGTTGGCCAGAAGGCAGCCGAACGCGATGGGAATCAGCAGCAGCGGTTCGAAGCCGCGGCCGATGGCCAAGTACAGCAAGGCAAATGCCACCAGCAGCATGACAATGTTGCCGCCCGTCAGCCCCGCAAAGCCGGATTCGCCGACAATGCGGGCAAACGCTTCAGAAACAACGCTCATAATTTTTTCCTCCTTGGGAAAATCATAAGATGATGCGGCTCGAGCCGCTTTAAACCGTTTTACGCCCTCGGCAAGCCTTTACTTGCGGCCGGCGCTGACGATACGCATCGCGTAAATCACGCCGGTCAGTCCCGCGAGCACGAGAAACACCACGCCGAACGCAATTGCCGTGAGAGCCGTAGCCCCGCCCATGCCGTCAAAGACCATTCCCTTCACCTCCATAAAAGAATAACCCCTTGAATACCAATAAATACAAGCTATTAAAAAACTTCAACATAGACACGATGCGAATAAGAATAACGGAAAAAAGGTTCAGCGTCAAGACAAAAAAGGCTAAGAGAAGTTAAACGCCAGCAGAAAAGTTTCACAAATTCTCAAGCATACGACAGAAGCTGCTTAGGCCGGCACTGTCGTTTCGGCGTTCTCGTTCTGCGCTGCGGACTCGAAAACAAAAAAGGCAGCCGTCCCAGAAAACCAGGACGCTGCCTTTTCGTCACGAGCGGCGACGCCATGCAACGCTCCGCCGCGAAATAAGACGCAGGAAGTCCGCGCGGCCGCGCGGCCTCGGCAATTTTTCGCCGGCTATTCTGCGCCGTCGTCCGCCCCCCACTCCACCAGCACCGTTCCCCACGACAGGCCAACGCCGAAGCCGGACAACAGGACCTTCATGCCCGCTTTCAGCCGCCCCTGTTCCGCGCATTCCCCCAGCGCGATCGGGATCGTCGAAGAGACCGTGTTGCCTTTGTCTTCAAGGCTGATCACGAACTTGTCCTCGGGGAATCGCATTTCATCTCGCACTTGCTCCAGCAGAAGCCGTGACGCCTGATGAAAAACGACCAGGTCAAGAGCCTCTTTTCTGACACCGGCGCGTTCCAGGCAGCGCTGCACCGAACCGGGGACTTCTCTCAAGGAAAACTCGAGTACCTTGCGGCCGTCCATGAACAAATTCTCCTGGCTGTGCACGTTGCCGAAACGGTTCACTCGCTCTGCAGCCGTGCTTTCCGAACAGGGCAGCGCCGTCTCCCCCGCTTCGATGATGATATCACGAAGCCCCGAGCCATCGGTCCCGAGGTCGAAGCCGGTGACGCGGTCGCGCTCGCTGACTTCCAGGAGCGTCGCCGTGTGGCCGTCGCCGAAAATGGTGCGGATCGCCTTGTCCTGCTTGTTGACATAGCGCGTCACTTCGTCGCCTGTGAGCAGCAGCACGCGGTCGGCAATTCCGGCAGCGATATAGCCCTTGGCGACGGAGAGGCCGTACACGTAACCGGAGCAGCCCAGTTCGTAGTCCACGGCGCCGCAGCTTTTCCGCAGCCCAAGTTTGTGATGGACCACGCATGCAGTGGCGGGCGCAATGTAATCGCGGGCCTCGCAGCAGACAACCAGCATGTCGATGCTGTCGCGGGAAACCGCCGGATGTTCGGCAAAGAATTTCTCGCCCGCCAAGGCCAGATAATGGGACACCGGCTTGTCGGTGTCGGCAATATGGCGCCTGACGATGCCGGTTTTCTTATAAATTTTTTCGGGCGTCCACGTGCCGAATTCCCTGACCAGATCCTCGTTGGTCTCGAAGCGTTCCGGCAGGCACCAGGAAATTCCTCTGATTGACATTCCTCTGTTCATGCACTCAGTTCCTCCTCTACAATGGAACGTTTTTGCCGCACAAATTTTATGACTTGGTTTTAATGGCTAGTGTTAAATTTTAACTGATGCGAAGGCATTTCGCAATGCCATCTTAATTACATAATCCAACCGACTCTTTCGTCGGTACAGATCCCCAATTTTGTATCGCGAAACACGAAAAACATTTTCATTGACAGGCCACGACAATTCTGCTACCGTTCTGACCATACGAATTCGCCGTCTTTTTCAGCGGCGTTTTCAACTTCGAGAAAAGAGGCATCCTCCAGTGGAATCACAGATAGAAGAACAGGCAGAAGAAAAGAAGCTCGGGCTTTTTTCGATCTTCATGATGATCTTCAAGATCAGCGCCTTCACGCTCGGCGGCGGCGCCGTGCTGATCGGCCTGATCCAGGAAGCGGTGAACCGCACGGGAGTCGTGCCCGAAGAAAAAACGGCCGACATGCTGGCGCTTTCGCTGGCAGCTCCCGGCGCGATGGGCATCAGCATGTCCTATCAGGCGGGACTGGCGCTCGGCGGCCCGGCCGGCGCGGCGGCGGCCGTGTTCGGCATGGCGCTGCCGCCCTTCATCGCTATTCTTGTGCTTTCCAGCTGGCTGCTGGCGCACATGGGGTCGGGCTACATTTCCGCGTTCTTCAGCGGCGCCACGGCCGGCCTGGTGGTCGTGCTCGGCGCCATCGTCTGGAAGCTGGGCAAGAAAAACGCTCTCGTCAGCGTCAAGGACACCGCGATCTGCCTGCTGGTCGCCGCGGCGGTGCTGATCTTCAAGGTCTCCGCGGTGTGGGGACTGATCGGCGGCACGATCGTGGCGCTGATCGTCAACCTGCTTCTCGAGAAGGAAGGGAAAAAGGCATGACGGATCTGATCGCCCTGTTTTTCATCTTCGCCAAGGTCAGTCTGCTCACCTTCGGCGGCGGCCTGGCGTCGTTGCCGTTCCTCTATGAAGTTTTCGTCACCGAAAAGGCCTGGCTGACAGCCGGCGTGTTCAGCGAGACCGTCGCGCTCGCGCAGATGACGCCCGGCCCCATCATTCTCAATTCGGCCACGCTCCTGGGATACCGCTTCGCCGGGCTCGCCGGCTCCATCATCGGCACAGTGGCCGTTGTCGTCGCGCCGTTGTTGGTAGTGATGGCGCTGGTGTGGATCTTCGAGAACGCTTCCGGCACGGCGCGCCTCTGGGTCGACCGCATCCGCGTCGCCATGCGCCCCGTCGTGGTGGGGCTGCTGGCCGTGGCGCTGTGGACGGTGGCGCTGCCCGTGCTCCATCGCCGCGAGCTCTGGGCCTTTGCGGGACTGAGCGCCGCACTCTACTTCGCCGTGCCGTTCCTGCGCAAGTATCCGCAGATTTTGCTGTTCGGCATGGCGCTGCTGACCGTCGTCCTCTACGCCCTCGGCATGACGTCGCTCGCCGCGGCGTGACCTTTCGAAAAATCACGCTCGCCGAGAGACAAGCGCCGCGCGCTAAAAAACGTTCCGCGAAAAAGGCCGTCCGCGCCGGGAAAATTTCCCGGGCGCGGACGGCCTTTTGTCCTTTCACTGTCTCCTCACTTCATCCGCTTTCGAGAAAGAGACGCAGACGATTTTACACTCTCTTTACGTGCCCGATATTTTCCCCTGACAAAGCGGCATTATCCTCAAGGCACAAAATCGAAAGGAAAGAGGAGATAAAAAATGAGTATGAAGAAATTGGCGGCAGTTGTTCTGGCTATGAGCGTAAGCTGTGCGGCGCCGGCGTTCGCCGTGGCAAAAGGCGGGATCGACGTGATCTCGCGCGAAGAGGGGTCCGGCACGCGCGGCGCGTTTATCGAGCTTTTCGGCGTGGAGCAGAAGGATACTGACGGCAAAAAGGTCGACATGACGACCGACAACGCCGACATCACCAACAGCACCTCGGTCATGATGACGATGGTGGCCGGCAATCCCAACGCCATCGGCTACGCGTCGATGGGCTCGCTCAAAAAGGCGGACGTAAAAGCTCTGGCCATCAGCGGCGCGGCGGCTACGGCCGAAAATATCCGCAAGGGAGATTACAAGATCGCACGTCCGTTCAACGTCGCCGCGAAAGGACAGCTCCGCCCCGCCGCGCAAGCTTTCCTCAACTTCGTCATGAGCGCTCAGGGACAGAAGGTCATCGTCGACAACGGCTATGTCGCCGTCAATGAAAAAGCCGCTCCTTTCGCCGCCAAACGCGTCGCGGGCAAGGTGGTCGCCGCCGGTTCGTCCAGCATCGCGCCGATCATGGAAAAGCTCAAGGAAGCCTATCTGCTTGTGAACCCCGCCGCCGAGATCGAAGTGCAGACGAGCGACTCCACGACCGGCATGACCTCGGCCATCTCCGGCATCTGCGACCTCGGCATGGCTTCGCGCGGCCTCAAGGAAAGCGAGCTGAAAGCCGGCCTGACTCCGGTCGCGATCGCCATGGACGGCATCGCCGTGATCGTCAACAAGGGCAACGAGTTGAAGGGGCTGACCGTGGAACAGGTGCGCGACATCTATACGGGCAAAATCGAAAACTGGGAAACTTTGAAATAAAAACGATGACTCAGGCCAAAGAGAACGCCGCGAAGTGGATTTTCGCCGCGGCCGCGGCGGCGTCGGTAATCGCCGTAGCGCTGATCTGCGTCTTCCTCTTCGCGGGCGGCATTCCCGGAATGATGAAGATCGGCGTATGGGAGTTCCTCTCGGGAACTCGCTGGCGGCCGGGAAACGATATCTACGGAATCCTGCCCATGATTCTCGGATCGCTGTACGTCACCGCGGGGGCGCTGCTTATCGGCGCTCCCGCCGGTTTATTGACGGCCGTCTATCTGTCGCGCTTCGCGTCGCCGCGCATGACGCGTATCCTGCGTCCGGCCGTCTCGCTGCTGGCGGGAATTCCGTCGGTCGTGTACGGTTTCTGGGGCGTAACGACGATCGTGCCGCTGATCCGCCGGTATTTCGGCGGCAGCGGTTCAAGTTTGCTGGCGGCGGCGCTGCTTCTGGGCATCATGATCCTGCCGACGATTATCGCCGTCAGCGAGGCGGCGCTGAACGCCGCGCCCCGGAGTTATTACGAAGGAGCGCTGGCGCTCGGAGCCACCCACGAACGCGCCGTGTTCAGCGTCGTGCTCCGCGCCGCCCGTTCCGGCGTGATCGCGGCGATGATCCTCGGCGTCGGACGCGCCGTCGGCGAGGCTATGGCGGTGATGATGGTCGCCGGCAACCGCGCCGTGATCCCCACGAGCTTGTTCCGCGGCGTACGCACGCTGACGAGCAACATCGTCATGGAAATGGGCTACGCCGCCGACCTGCACCGCGAGGCGCTGATCGCAACGGGCGTCGTGCTTTTCGCGTTCATTCTGATCGTCAATCTCGCTTTTTCTCTGCTGCGAAGGAGGTCGCAGGCGTGACAATAAACCGCTTGAAATCGCTGCTGACGAAAGGCCTTGTTTACGCCGCCTCGTTCTTTACCGTCGCCGTGCTGCTGGTCATCGTTGCGGATATCCTGCGCCACGGCGTTCCCTATCTGAGGCCGGATCTTTTCGCATGGAAATACGATTCCGTCAACGTTTCGCTGACGCCGGCGCTGATCAACACGCTGTCAATGACGCTGCTGGCTCTTCTCGCCGCCGTTCCGGCCGGTCTTGGAGCCGCTGTCTACCTGGCGGAGTACGCCGCGCGCGGGGGCTTTTTCGTGAAAGCGGTGCGCGTCACGGCGGAAACGCTGTCGGGGCTCCCTTCCATTATTTACGGGCTGTTCGGGCTGCTCTTTTTCGTCACGGCCTGCCGCATGGGCATCTCGCTGCTGGCGGGAGCGATGACGCTGGCGATGATGATTCTGCCGCTGGTCATGCGCACGGCGGAAGAAGCGCTGCGGGCCGTGCCCGACAGTTATCGCGAGGCCAGCTTCGGCCTTGGCGCGGGACGTCTGCGCACGGTGTTTTGCGTCGTGCTTCCGTCGGCCGTTCCCGGAATTCTCGCCGGCGTTATTCTCGGCATCGGACGCATCGTCGGCGAGACGGCGGCGCTGATTTACACGGCGGGTACGGTCGCCGAGGTCGCCCGCAGCGTTTTCGATTCGTCGCGCACGCTCGCCGTGCATATGTACACGTTGTCCAGCGAAGGTTTGTACATGAACCAGACTTATGCTACCGCCGTTATGCTGCTGATCATCACCGCCGGCATCAACGCGTTGTCCTCTTTTGCGGCAAGGAGATTCGCCCATGGCTCGGTTTGACGTCGAAAATCTCAATCTGTATTACGATAAATTCCACGCGCTGAAAAACGTTTCCCTTTCCATTCCCGAACGTCAAGTCACGGCGTTCATCGGTCCTTCCGGCTGCGGCAAGAGCACGCTGATGAAGACTTTGAACCGTATGAACGATCTGCTCGAAGGCTGCAGAATCACCGGCAAAGTGCTTCTCGACGGCGAGGATATTTACGATACAATGGAGACGACGACGCTGCGCAAGCGCGTGGGCATGGTCTTTCAAAAACCCAACCCTTTTCCGATGAGCGTCTTCGACAACGTCGCCTACGGTCCGCGCACCCACGGCGTTCGCAGCCGCGCCCGCCTCGAAGCCGTGGTCGAGAAATCCCTCCGCGACGCCGCCATCTGGGACGAACTGAAAGACCGCCTCAGATCCAGCGCGCTTGGTCTTTCCGGCGGACAGCAGCAGCGCCTCTGCATCGCCCGGGCTCTGGCGGTGGAGCCGGAGGTGCTGCTGATGGACGAGTCCACCAGCGCCCTCGACCCGCTTTCCACCGCCAGGATCGAAGATCTCGTCACGGCGCTGAAGGAAAAATACACGATCGTCATGGTGACGCACAACATGCAGCAGGCGGTGCGCATCTCGGACACAACGGCGTTTTTCCTGCTCGGAGAGATCGTCGAGTACGACGGGACCGATCGCCTCTTTTCCAATCCTCGGGACAAGCGCACCGAAGATTACATCACGGGGAGGTTTGGTTAAAATGAGAAGCCGATTTGACAAGCAGCTGAACCAGCTCAACAACAACCTGCTGGCAATGGGGGCCCTGGCGGAACAAGCCATTGCAAGCGCCGCCCAAGCGCTGTCCGAACAGGACGAGGACGCCGCCGGACGGGCGATCGAGCTTGAACGGGAGATCGATTCTCAGGAGCGCGCCGTCGAGTCGCTCTGTCTCAAACTGCTGCTCGAACAGCAGCCCGTCGCCGGGGATCTGCGTCTGATCTCCGCGGCGCTGAAAATGATCACCGATCTGGAACGCATCGGCGACCAGGCGGCGGATATCGCGGAAATCATCCTGCGCCTGCGCGGGCAGGCTTACATCAAACCGCTGATTCATTTGCCGCGGATGGCCGCCAGAGCCATCGAAATGGTTACCGGCAGCATCGACGCTTTCGTACGGAAAGACCTCGAAAAAGCGAAGAGCGTCTTCGAGCTCGACGATCTGGTCGACGAACTTTTCCGCATCGTCAAGAACGAGCTGGTGGAACTGATCCACAAAGACGCCTCCTGCAGCGAGCAGGCCGTCGACCTGCTCATGATCGCCAAGTATTTCGAGCGGATCGGCGACCACGCGCAAAACATCGCCGAATGGGTGGAGTTCTCCCTCACGGGCGTCCATAAAAACGGAGAGAAAGAATGATCTATTACGTCGAAGACGATTCGGGTATCCGCGAACTGGTGGTCTACACGCTCAACCAGACGGGGCTCGAAGCCCGCGGCTTTGCGGAAGGTCAGGCGTTCTACGTCGCCTGCGCCGAACGGAAGCCCGATCTGATCCTGCTCGACATCATGCTGCCGCGCGAGGACGGCCTGAGCATCCTCAAACGCATCCGTCAGGACGCTTCGCTGAAAAGCGTCCCGACGATCATGGTCACCGCCAAAGGTTCCGAATACGATAAGGTGCGGGGACTCGACCTGGGCGCCGACGATTACATCGCCAAACCTTTCGGCATGATGGAATTGGTGGCGCGGGTCAAAGCCCGCCTGCGCGCGGCGGGCGGAGAAAAGGGCGCGGCCGTCCTCAGCTGCGGCGCGCTGAAACTGGACAGCCGGCGCCACGAAGTTACGGCCGGCGGCCGCCCGGTCGCGCTGACGCTGAAGGAATTCGCCCTGCTGGAACTGCTGATGCGGCATCCCGGCGTGGCCTTCACGCGCGAACAGCTTCTGGAACGCAACTGGGATTACAGTTACGAGGGCGGCACGCGCACCGTGGACGTCCACGTCCAGACTCTGCGCGGCAAGCTCGGCGACTGCGCTTCGCTGATCCAGACGGTGCGCGGCGTAGGATACAAATTGGGAGGTTGACGAATGCAGCGGCGAATTTTCTGGAGTATTTTTCTCACCGCACTGGCCGCAGTCTTCATCGTTGGGCTGTTTACGGCCCGGGCCTCCTACAAAAGCATCGACGCGCGCGTGGCCGAAGAGCTCCGCGCCGAAGCCCGATCCGTGGCCGCGACGCTGCCGCTTCTGCGCAACGCCGAAGAATATCTGAGCGCGTTGCCCGACAGCCGCCGCGTCACGCTCATCTCCGCCGACGGACAGGTCCTTTACGACAATCACGCGCCCAGCGGCGCAATGGAAAATCACCGCGCCCGCCCCGAGGTGCAGGAAGCGCTTCGCAGCGGCCGCGGCGAAAGCTACCGCTATTCAGACACGCTCACGGAAAAAACGCATTACTGCGCCGTCCGCTTGGACGACGGGCGTATTCTGCGCGTCGCCGTCACCCGCGGCACGACCGCCGGCCTGGCGCGCCGCGTCGTGTTCCCGCTGACCGTTACCGCGGCGCTGACCGCTTTGCTGGCTCTGTTTCTTTCGCGCGCTCTGGCCCGCGGCATCACCGCTCCGATTACCCGGCTCAACCTCGCCGAGCCCCTGGAGAACGACGCTTACGACGAGCTGACGCCGCTTCTGCTCCGCCTTGAAAATCAGAACGAGACGCTGCGCAGCCAGCTCGACGAGCTGGAAAATCAACGCCGCGAACTGGCCGCCGTTACGGAAAACATGCGCGAAGGGCTGCTCCACGTCGACAAAGAAGGAACGGTGCTGGCCATCAATCGCAGCGCCGCGAGAATTTTCGCGGTCGACCCCGCTCAATACGTCGGTCAGAATATCCTCCTCGTCAGCCGCAGCGCCGAACTGCACAGCGTTGTCCAGGCCGCGCAGGCGGGGCGCAACGGCGAAGCGCTGCTGGACGTCGGCGGCCGCGTTTATCGTCTTCTCTCCACGCCCGTGACCGTCGCCGGCGAACAAAAACAGGCGGGCATGGTCGTGCTGCTGCTCGACGTCACGGCCCGCCAGCAGGCGGAACGACAGCGCCGGGAATTCACCGCCAACGTGTCGCACGAACTGCGCACGCCGCTTACGTCCATCGCCGGTTACTCCGAGATCATGGCCTCGGGACTCGCCAAACCGGAAGACCTGCGCGGCTTCGCCGAGAAAATCCACGGCGAAGCCAGCCGCCTGATCGCGCTGGTCAACGACATCATGGAGCTGTCGAAGCTCGACGAGAAAGCGGCCCTGCCGCCTCGTGAAAACGTCGACCTCTTCGATCTCTGCGAAAAAATTTTGCCGCGTCTCAAACCCGAAGCTGAAAGCCGAAAAGTGCTGATCGAACTGACCGGCCGCCGCGCCTGCGTTTGGGGCGTTCGTCCCCTGCTCGACGAGATGGCGTTCAACCTGATCGAAAACGCCGTCAAGTACAACAGAGAGGGAGGCTCCGTTCTCGTCGACGTCGCCGAAGGGAACGAGACCGTCGCGCTGACCGTGCAGGACACGGGCATCGGCATCCCGCCGGAACACCAGGACCGCGTCTTCGAGCGTTTCTACCGCGTGGACAAGAGCCACAGCAAGGAAACCGGCGGCACCGGCCTGGGACTGGCCATCGTCAAACACGCCGCCGCGATTCACGGCGCGTCCGTCGAGCTGAGCAGCGCGCCCGATTCGGGCAGTTGTTTCACCGTGATTTTCGACAAAGAGTTCCACGCCCCCGCCTAGGAAAAAGCGAATGGGGAAGCCGGAGCGTTCGGCTTCCCCATTCGCTTTTTATAAACCGACGCGTTTCATGCCGCGGCGCACGGCTTCCCACAGCGCCAGAGTTCGTTCATCCTGCAGCGGCGGAGCGGGCAGCTCGGCGCGCGCGAATGTTTTCATAAAGATTTCGCCGTCGCCGTCCGGCCTCCAGCGGCGCGCGACGCCGCAGCTGAAAAATCCGAGGCCGCGCAGCCTCTCGCGATCTTCCTCGCTCGGCGGCGGCATAAAAAGCTCCAGCGTTTTGCCTTCGCGGCACAGCCGTTCGAGCGCGTCGAACAGACCGCGCCCGGCTCGGGCGGCGTCGATCCTCTGTACCGGCGGGGCGTCCGCCATCGTATACGCCGCGGCCAGCGAGCCGTTTTCATTCAGTTTGCCGCGGACAGGTTCCAATTCTTTGAACAGAAAGGTCTGGGCGGCGCGTTTCCCCACGGCCGGTTCCGCCGCCGTCAGCGCGAATCCGCACTCCGACAGAAGACGGTTCGAAGGACTGGACGCCTCGACCTGAGCGTAAAAGCCTTCCGGCAATCCCTCTTCGATCAAAAAGCGTTCGCCCAGGTCCTCCATGGCACGCGCCAGCCCCAGCCCGCGCGCTTCGGGCGCGACCATGCGGCGATAGGTGCGGAACAGCCGCCGGTTGGAACTCCCTTCGGCGCGGAATCCCGTCATGCCTACAAGGCGTCCGCCCCGGCGCGCCGCGACGAGGAACAAACCTTCGCCGACCATGCGCGCGATTGCCGACGGCTCGTAAAAGCGCCGGTCATAGTTTCCTCCGTACACCGACCGCACCAGAGCGGGGATCTCACGCTCGTCGCCCGCCCGGAACGACATGATCTCCGCTTCGCCGCGCGTCATTCTCATCCGGCCGCTCCTTTTCTTCTTTACGGCTCCGCCGCCAGTCTTTTCACGACCAGCGAGTTCCAGTTCAGCAGCGTCAGAAGCCGTTTCGCCGCGGCGGCGGTCTGTTCCTCCGTGCCGCCGCGCAGTACGATCTCGGCGTCGGAATCGATGCCCGCGCGTTTGAGCAGCGCGGCGGCCTCGGGGCTTTCGAGCTGCGCCGACGTCAGAAAGACTTCGAAAGCGGCGGGCGTTCGCTCCGCCGCGGGCGCGCCGCGCAGATCCACGACGAAAAAATCCTTTCGTCCGGCACGCTCCGTCACGTATGCAGCCCCGACCGTTTCGACGTTTTCCATTTTCCGCATTTTCGCGGCGTAGTCGGCGCGCCAGCCGAAGCCCATGAAGACGCCTGCGACGGCCATCAGGAACACGCTTTTTCTCATGGTGCGCTCATCCTTTCCCAGAGACTGCGTTCATTGTACAAAAAAGAGCAAGCGCAGGCAAACCGTTTTCGCCGTGAGTTTTCTACAAAAAAGAACGTTCGGAATCGAGCCATCCCGAACGTTCTCTTTAAATTTATTATTTATTCGACGGTGACGCTCTTTGCCAGATTTCGCGGCTGATCGATATCGCAGCCGCGCAGCAGCGCTGATTCGTAGGCGAATATCTGCAGCGGCAGAACTGTCAGGAACGGCGTTAACTCGGCTTCGGTCATCGGCACCTTGATTGTTCCCGACACATCGTTCACGTCGGGAACGTTTTCCGTGGTGACAATGATCACCGGCGCTTTTCTGGCGCGCGTTTCCTCCACGTTGGAAAGCGTTTTTTCCAGCAGCTCGTCCGCCGGGGCGACCACGACGACCGGAAGCTCTTCATCGAGCAGAGCGATGGGGCCGTGTTTCATCTCCCCGGCGGCGTACGCCTCCGCATGAACGTAGGAGATCTCTTTCAGCTTCAAAGCGCCTTCCATGGCCACCGGATAGGAAACGCCTCTCCCCAGGAACAGAAAATCCCGCGCTGCGCCGAACTTGCGGGCCAAAGAGCGAACGACGTCTTTCAAAAGCAACGTCTGTTCGACCTTGTACGGCAAATCCTTCATCGCTTCGGCGAGGCGCTTTTCGTCCGCGCCGGGCAGTTCGCCGCGGAGTTTGGCCAGATACAGCCCGGCCAAAATCAGCACCGCCATCTGCGCCGTGAACGTCTTTGTCGCCGCCACGCCGATCTCGATGCCGGCGTTCAGGCGGATCACGTCGTCCACTTCGCGGGCGATCGATGAATTGGGAGCGTTCGTCGCCGCCACGGTATAGGCCCCCAGCTCCTTCACGTGCCGAAGAGCTTCGAGCGTGTCGAGCGTTTCGCCGGACTGAGACACGAAAACCGCTATCGTATCCCCGCCGGCTCTGAGCGGTCGATAACGGTATTCGGAAGCGATATCGACGCGAATGTCAACCTTCAGATATTTCTCCAATACCCGCTGCGCGACGGTCGCCGCATAAAATGACGTGCCGCAGGCAACAAGGTCCATGCGCTTGAACGTCTTGGCCTTTTCAGGCGTGATTCCCCACTCGCCGCTGAGATCGATCAGATCGCTTGCGGTGCGGCCAAAAAGCGCGCGACGCAGGACGGAGCCCTGCTCGTTGATTTCTTTCAACATGAAATGCGGGTAGCCGGCTTTGTCGATCATCGCCCTGTCCACGTCTACGGAAACAGTGCGGCGCTGATGCGCAACGCCGTCGAGATCCCAGAACTCGGCGCCAGACGTGCTCAGACGGCAGATCTCGCCTTCGTTTAAAAAGATCACTTTGTCCGCGTGTTCGACGACTGCCGGCACGTCCGACGCGCAATACGCTTCGCCGTTTCCCAGAGCGACAACCAACGGTGCGCCTTTTCTCACGCAGTAGAGCTCATTCGGTCGATCGCCGAAAACAAGCACAAAGGCAAACGCTCCGCGGCACTTCTTGAAAAGCTGGCACAGAGCTTTGACAGGCTCTCCGTCATAGAGACGGGCAAGAAGCTGCGCCGCAACTTCCGTGTCCGTCTCCGAGCTGAAATGCACGTTCTCAGCGACGAGTTCGTCGCGGAGTTCCTTGTAGTTTTCGATGATTCCATTGTGGACGAGAACCACCATATGCTTCTCATCGGTGTGAGGATGGGCGTTCGCCGTCGTCACGCCGCCATGAGTGGCCCAACGGGTATGTCCGATGCCGACGTTTCCCTTCAGCCCGTCGGCGCCGACAAGCTCTTTGAGCTTCGCCACCTTGCCCACGGTTTTGACCGTCTTGAAAGTGCCCTTCTCGCAAACGGCAACACCCGCAGAATCGTACCCGCGATATTCAAGGCGCTCCAGCCCTTGAATGATAATCTCGCAGGCATTCTTGTTGCCGACATAACCAACAATTCCACACATACTGAGCAACCTCCTCAGCACTGAAGGGCCTCTGCCGTTTGTACCCAGGTCGCCCCGGGGTTTTGTGACAGAGGTTCATGGCTCCCCTTCGCCCGCCACGAAAGCATCCGCCGAATGGTTCGATCGCTTTCGTCCTCGTCGACTGTCGCCGCTGAATCAGAAACGGTTCAGTCCTGGCGCTTCCGTTCGTACGTTTCCTCCCAGCGTTTATATTATCACAAAATGGGGAGGATTGAACCGTACGGTTCAATCCTCCCCATTTTCCGAACGCGGCGAACTCTAAAGAGCGCGAATCATCGCGCCGAACTTCTTCGACAGCGACGCGAGCGTATCGCGGTCCTTGCATTCTACCAGCAGACGGATCAGCGGTTCCGTCCCCGAAGAACGCAAAAACACGCGCCCCGTCGCCCCCAATTCGCGATTCGTCTGTTCGATGGCATCTCTCAAATCCGCGTCCTGCATAACCTTATCCCGATCCGAGACAGCGATATTCGTCAGTTCCTGCGGGAACGGATCGAAACGGTCCACCAGCGTTTCAGGCACTTCCCCCAACTCGCGGCACGCGCGCAAGAAGGCGAAGCCCGTGCAGAGCCCGTCCCCCGTTCTGACGTAATGGTCGATGATCACGTGCCCGGATTGTTCGCCGCCCAGTCCGGAAGCCGTGTTCTTCATCATGTCAAGAACGTATCGGTCGCCCACGGCACAGCGAAAAACCTGAATTCCTTCCTTGCGCAGATGATTTTCCAGAATGCCGTTGCTCATCACCGTCGCGACGACGCCGCTGCCGAGAATGCCCTCCCGCTGCAGCCAGCGCGCCAGGACCCAGAGCACGATGTCGCCGTTGATGACCGCGCCCTGCCGATCGACCAACAGGACGCGATCGGCATCTCCGTCGTAAGCGATGCCGATGTCGGCGTCGTTCGCCCGCACCGCCTCGGTCAAAGCCTCCAAATGCATGACGCCGCTTTTCTCGTTGATGTTCAATCCGTCGGGCTCGGCGCCAATCAACACGCTCTCGCACTCAAGCTTTTGCGCGATCAATGGGATGACTGTCGAAGCGGCGCCGTTGGCGCAGTCGAAAACGATCTTCATGCCGGAAAGACGATCGCTGTCGAGGATTTGAAGCACGCGGTCGGCGTACATGATCGCAAACCCCTCCTCCGAAACCATCTCGCCGATGGAAGCCCCGGAAGGCCGCCAGTCGTCGATCAAGTCGTCCCCGAGATAGTCCTCGATCTCCAACTCTTCGCCGTCGCGCAGCTTTTGTCCCGCGCCGCTGAGAAATTTGATGCCGTTGTATTCCGGCGGATTATGGGAAGCGCTGATGATCGCCCCGCCCTGCGCCTTGAAGAAAAGAACTCCGTAGCTTACGGCCGGGGTCGGGATGACGCCCAGCAAAATAACCTCCGCTCCCGCGGACATCATTCCCGCCACAAGCGCCGATTCCAGCATTTTGCCCGAACGACGCGTATCGCGCCCGACCACGATCTTGGGACGCGGCGTGCCGCGCTGAATCAAAAACAGGACATAGGCCCTTCCCAGCCGAAGCGCCATTTCCGGAGTCATAGATCCTCTGTTGGCAATGTCGCGCACCCCATCGGTGCCGAACAGACAACGACAACGCGGCGCCGATGTGCTTTTAACATCCATTCGTTTTTCCTCCCCGAGACCAGATTATTGAGACTGCCGCGTCACCTTTACGGTTAACGGTTCAACGCCGACCGATTCGACTCCGGCGATTTCTTTTCGTTTCAGATGGACCGGCAGGCGCATCGACGGAGCGACAATATTGGAAACGTCGACGAAAGCCGTCAGTTCAAGATCTTTCAGCGTCAAGTTCTGCAAGACGTTGGCGGTTCCTTCGACATACACGGTCACCGTCGCCGGCTCAACGGCCCAGCGCACATCAGCGGACGCTCCCGTCACCGAAATGGGAATTTCTTCGTAGTCGCGGGTGTCGTTCAGCGTTTTCACTTCCACGTTCACGGTAACGGCCGGAGAAGAAAGCAGTGACAGGCCGGCGGGGACCTCCGCAATTTTCGTCTGGATGGAAGCGCTCTTGGAAAGGCGCGCCAGGTTGATCGGCTCTGTGTAAAGCTTGGCGACCTGATCGAACGCTTCCGCCCGTCCTTCGACAAGAATGGTCTCGGGCACCGCCTTCGCGGAAAGGAGGCGAAGGCTTGGCGGCAGCGTGCCGCGAGTTCTCACTTCCACGGGGAGTTCCTTGCGCGGTATTCCCTGATAGTAGGTTGCGGACACGGTCACGTCGGCAGGCGAAAAATCCAGTTCCACCCCGCTGGGGGATCTGAGCGGAATGCGCCAGGCGCCGCCGCGAAAAAGTTCCTCCAGAGTGGGGCGCACGGAAATTTCGTAGATCGAGGAAAGCTGATCCTCGCGTCCGTGAGCCACCACCACGTCCGGATCCGATGTGGCTCCATCCATGACGTATCCTTCCGGCATGTTCTCCGGAGGAAGGATCTTGACCTTGAGCTCCTTGTCGATCATGCGCGCCAGTTCGATTTCGACATCCTTGGGAACGATCTGCGCCACATTCATGCGAGACGGCGCTTTGAAATGAATGGGCACGGTATGACGCCCGGCGCCGAGATTTTTCAGATCGACTTCGGCAGTAAGCTGGGAGTTTTGCAGAACGTTCATTGCCCGACGCTCGCCGTTCAGCGTGACGACAACCGTCCTCACGGAAGGGAAAAGCGCAAGATCCGCAGGCGGATTCAAAAAGTCAAGGCGCACTTCATAAGTCTTGGCAATTTCCTCGTTGCGATTGCCAACGACGTAGAACCACAAAACAAACGAGAGGATCAACGAGAAAACAATCAAAAAAACTCTGGAAGAAAGCCAATCGTCAAGACGGGCAGGCTGATTCTTTTTCATCGCCAATCACCTAACTATTGCTGCCGAAAGAGCGCAGCTCTTCCTTAAGACTTTCCAAAACGCCCTGTTGCTCCTGATCCTGTCCGGAAAAATAGTGGACAAGATATTTTTTCAGCTGAGACTCTTTCAAATTTCTCGAAATTCTTCCTCCAATCGCCAGCGAAATTTCGCCGCGCTCCTCGGAAACGATCAACGACACCGCATCGGAGACTTCGGTCACGCCGATCGCGGCGCGATGCCGCGTTCCCAGCCAACGGGACAGGTCGGCATCTTCTGTGAGAGGCAGATAACATCCGGCGGAAATGATCTGTTCCGTGTCAATGATCGTGGCCCCGTCATGAAGCGGGTTGTTCGGCCAAAAAATGGCGATGATCAGCTCTTGGGTGATATCCGCGTTGAGGAGCACGGCGTTTCGCCAGTAATCCTTCAATCCTGTGCCCCTCTGCAGGACGATCAGCGCGCCGATTTTGTGCGCGCAGCAATACATCAGCGCTTTGGAGACTTCGTCGGCGACGACTTCGGCCCGCTTCAACGCCTTACTTCGCCGCCACATGCTGCCGCGGCCAAGCTCTTCGAGAATGCGACGCAGCTCGGGCTGGAAAATAATCGGCACGATGATGAGCAGCGCACTGAATCCTTGGGTCAAGATCCATGAAAAGGTATCCAGATTGAGCCAGCGTGCGACAAAAGAGAGAACAACAAGCAGAAAAAGGCCCTTGACCAGCTGTATCGCTCGTGTCCCTACCAGAAGACTTAACGTCTTATAAATAATATAGGTTACCAGTGCTATATCGATGACATCCTGCCATCTGAAAAATTTCAGCACGCCTACGGACAAGAACAACACTCCCCTTTTCCGGCTTATTTTTTGTGATATTTTTGGAAGAACTGTTAAATCATATCACATCTCCTGTCGCAAAAACATTGCCTCCCTCGCTCGGAATCACGCGCCGGCATGTGCGCCGGTATTGACAACGCCCTTATAGACAAGCCCAGCTTTGGTATCGACCGTTACAACCATTCCCGTCCGGAGCGACTCGACGGCCCCCCGCGCCCCCACAATGCAAGGCAATCCCAGTTCCAGCGAAACGATCGCTGCGTGACTGGTGAGACCGCCCTCTTCCGTCACCACGGCCGAAACCTTGTCAAGATATTTGACATAGTCTTTTGTCATGCTGCCGGTGACCAGAACATCTCCATTTTGAATTCCCACCAGGTCCTCGCCCTTTTTGACGACAAGAACCCGTCCGGTGACAACGCCCGGCAGCACCGGCAGCCCTCTGGCCACAATCTGTCCGATCGTGTAAACGCGCAGCATGTTCGTCGTTCCGGAAACGCCAAGCGGCATTCCGGCAGTGATCACAAGCATATCGCCCTCTTCGGCATATCCCCGCTGCATGACAGTCTGCACGGCATCCTTGATTGTTTGCTCCTCGGTGCCCCCTTCCGGGCACATGACAGGGAAAACTCCCCAATACAGGCACATTTCACGGCAGCTCTTCTCTGACGGCGTCACGGCCAGAATCGGACATTCCGGGCGGTATTTGCTGACCATGGTCGCGGTAGAACCGCTGCGCGTCAGCGACACGATCGCGCGCGCTCTCAATTTTCGCGCCAGCTCGACCGCCGCCATGCTCACGCCGTCGGGCACGCTGTCCTCCAGCGTCGGAACGGCGCAAGGTCTCTGCCAGCGAATGAGGCCTTCTTCCGCCCGCTGGACGATCCGCGCCATCGTCTCGACCGCGCGGACGGGATATTTTCCGGCTGCGGATTCACCGGACAGCATCACCGCATCCGCGCCGTCGAGAACGGCGTTGGCAACGTCATTCGCCTCTGCCCGCGTAGGACGCGGATTGCGGATCATCGAGTCCAGCATTTGCGTGGCCACGATCGTCAGCTTTCCCCGGCTGCGGCAGATGTCGATGATCTGTTTCTGAACCAGGGGCACGTCTTCCGTAGGGATCTCCACCCCTAAATCGCCGCGCGCCACCATCATGCCGTCGACGACGTCGGCAATCTCGTCGAGGCGTTCGACCGCTTTTCGGCTCTCGATTTTCGCGATCAGCTTGATATCGCCGCCGGCTTCTTCGACGACACGACGTACCGCCAAGACGTCGTCGCGATTTCGCACGAAGGAAACGGCAATAAAATCGACGTCGTTCTCCACGCCCCAGAGAATATCTTCTCTATCTTTGTCGGAAAGCGTCGGCAGGCTGATCTCCGCAGCGGGAACGTTGATTCCCTTTCGGTTCGACAGCAGGCCTCCGACGATCACCCTGCAGACAAGCACGTCTTTGCGGATCTCGATTATTTTAAGGTGGATCGTGCCGTCGTCGATAAAGACGTCTTGCCCAACCGCACATTCGCGCGCCAAAGTTGGATGGGTCATGCAGACCCATTTGTCGCAGCCGCGGCTGCCGTCGTCGGGACGCAGTTCAAAAAGCTGTCCCTGCTGCAGCGCTACCGGCTGATCGTTTTCGAGCAGCGTTGTGCGGATCTCCGGCCCTTTGGTGTCGAGCATGACCGCTACGGACGTTTTTTTCTCCGCGGCGACATTCCTCACCAAATGAAGCGCTTCCAGATGACTCTCATGCGTTCCATGGCTGAAATTAAGTCGGGCCACGTTCATGCCGGCATCTACGATGCCGCCGAGAGTTTCCCTGTTGAGGCTCGCAGGGCCAAGGGTGCAGACAATTTTCACTTTATGCTCCATAGATTCGCGTCTCCTCTCTGTCGCCGGGGAACGAAGCGCTGATCCGCGCTTCCCCTCTTCCAAAAAGCGCGACAAGATCATCCTCAAGCGCCCTGGACGAGGTCACTTTTACGTGGGGCAGCGCTATTGCCGCGGTTTCGACGTCATTATCGACTTTGAGAATAACCGTCTGCCTGCCGCGATGTTCTTTCAGCATCGCCAGGAACTTTTTCTGCGAGATCTCCCTCAAAGCGTCCAACGACAGGCAGATCTCCACATAATCGTGGTCCGAAGCGTCATTTTCAAGCGGTTGAACGTCCGTCGCGATAATCGTTCTTTCACCGCGGTCGTCCGGCCGCCCGGCGACAAGGTAAGGCTTGCCCTCGAACAACGTCGGCTTTATCTCAAGCCACGACTTTCCGCTGCGCGCTTTGGGGAAACAGATCACCTTGATTTCGTCCTCGCCGTCGTCAATGCTGAAGATTCCCATGGCGTCTCCCCGCTTCGTCATTTTTTCCTGCCAACCCGACAGAAGCCCTGCAAAGGTCGGCGTCGTGGTGTCGCTTTTCCAATAAGGAAGGTCGGCGATATGGGCATTCGCTTTTCGCGCCGCCAGGGGACGGAATTCATCGAAAGGGTGTCCCGAGATGTACATGCCCAGCGCTTCTTTTTCCATTTCCAGCTTTTCTGTCACGTTCAGATCGTCAACTTCGGCGAGCTCAGGCTGATCTTCGGACGTCATATCGCCGAAGAGCGACCCTTGATCGCCCTGCGAATCCCGCCTCGAAGCGACTTCAAACAGATTGTCCAGCGACGTCAAAAGCTGCTTCCGGTTCGAGTTCAGGCTATCGAAGGCGCCGGCCTTGATCAGGCTTTCGATGACGGCTTTGCCGACGCTGTGCTTGTCGACGCGAACGATGAAATCCCAGAAGCCTTTAAAAGGGCCGCCTTCTTCCCTGGCTTTGAAAATCGAGCTCAAGGCCGCTTCCCCGACTTTTGTCACGCCGCCAAGGCCGAAGCGAATTTCATTCTTCGTCGCCGTAAAATCCGCATAAGACTGGTTGATATCCGGCGCCAGAACATCGATGCCCGAGGCGCGGACCTCGCGCACATACCCGGCCATGACTTCCTTTTTCGCGCCAATCTTGCTGGACAGGTACGCCGCCATAAACTCCTTGGGATAATGCACTTTCAGCCATGCCGTCTGGTAAGTGACGAGGGCATAAGCGGCGCTGTGAGACTTGTTGAATCCGTAGCCGGCGAATTTTTCGATAATATCGAAGATCTCCGCGCCCTTCTCGGCATCGATGCCGTTTTTGGCTGCGCCGCTGATAAAGATGCTGCGGTGCTCGTCCATGACGGATTTTTTCTTCTTGCCCATGGCGCGGCGCAGCAGGTCTGCGCCTCCCAGCGTATAGCCCGCGAGCGTCGAAGCGCATTTCATGACCTGCTCCTGATAAAGCACGACCCCGTATGTTTCGTTGAGGACCGGTTCGAGCAGCGGGTGCAGATAATGAACTTCTTCGCCGTGCTTGCAGTTTACGTACTGATCGACCATGCCGCTTTCCAGAGGGCCGGGACGATACAGCGCCAAAATAGCGACGAGATCGGCAAAGCGGTCGGGCTGCATCTTTTTGATCAGGCGGCGCATCCCCGACGATTCAAGCTGAAATATGCCCAACGTGTCCGCGTTTTGCAGCAGCCGATAGACTTCGGGGTCGTCGAGCGGCAGGCGGTTCAGATCGCCGAGCGTCGTGCCGTTGCGCTTGACGTTGGCAACCGCTTCTTCGAGAATCGACAGCGTCTGCAAGCCGAGGAAATCCATTTTGACAAGGCCGAGGCTGGCAACGGGATCCATGGAAAACTGGGTTGCGACCTGCCCCTCTTCGATCTGACGCACCGGAACGAGATCCGTCAGCGGCTTGGGGGTAATGACCACTCCCGCCGCATGCTGAGAGCAGTGCCGTGCCAACCCTTCCATGCTGCTCGCGGAAGTCAGGAGCTTCGATATTTGCATATCGCTTTTTTCAAGAGCCTGCAAGTCCGGCGTCTGTTCCACCGCTTCCTTTATGCTCTTGGCGCCGTCAGGTACCAGGTTGGCAACCTTGTTGACGTCCGCATAAGGCATTCCCATGGCGCGCCCGACATCCTTGATGGCCTGCTTGGATTTCATGCGGCCAAAAGTGATGATCTGCGAAACGTTCTCCACCCCATATTTGTCGACCACGTACTTGATCAGCCGGTCGCGCCCTTTGTCGGAAACGTCGGTATCGATGTCGGGCATGGAGACTCGCTCGGGATTGAGGAACCGTTCGAAGATCAGGCCAAACCTGATCGGATCCAGCTCGGTGATCTTCATGGAATAGGCCACCAAAGACCCGGCCGCAGAGCCGCGCCCCGGCCCGATGGGGATGCCGTGGGATTTGCAGGCGCCAATCACGTCCGCGATAATCAGAAAGTACCCGGGAAATTTCATCTGCTTGATGATTCCCAATTCGTAACTCAGACGATTCTCGTATTCGTCGGGGATCACTTCGACGCCGAGACGTTCTTTCAAGCCCTTGCGGGCCATTTTTTCAAGGTATGTGTCAAGGGTCATCCCTTCCGGGATTTCGAACTTGGGCAGCAAATAATCTCCGGTGTTCAGGGCAAAATCGAAATGACACCGCTCCGCGATTCGCAGCGTGTTCTCCAGAGAGTCGGGAGCCTCGCTGCCGAAATACCCCCACATCTCCTGCGCGGATCTGAAATAGAAGTCATTCACCCTGAAGGACATGCGCCCAGGATCCGTGATGACCTTTTTCGTGCCGACGCACAGCAGCAGTTCGTGCCAGTCATAATCGCTGCTGTTCAAATAATGGGCGTCGTTCGTCGCAAGCAACGGGAAGTTGTTCTTCCGCGCCATTTCGATGATCAGTTTGTTGGCTGCTACCTGTTCGGGAAGCTGGTTGGGCATGATTTCCAGAAAGAAACTCTCCGCCCCGAAAATATCGCGGTACATCTGGGCACGTTCCAGCGCCCCTTTTTCGTTCCCTTCAAGCAAAAAACGGGGAATCTCGCCGGCCAGACAGGCCGAAGAGCAGATCAGCCCCTTGCTGTATTGGGCCAGCAGCTGGTGATCGACGCGCGGCTTGTAGTAGAAACCTCTCGTATTGGCGATCGATACAAGCTTGATCAGGTTGTGATAGCCTTCATCGTTCTCGGCAAGCAGCAGAAGGTGGTTGTATTTTTTTTCTTTATTGTCGATGCCATCGGGGCTGACATACATTTCACAGCCGATAATCGGCTTGACGCCCGCGCTTTTGCACTGTTGATAAAATTCGACGGCTCCATACATCACACCATGATCGGTCATGGCCACCGCCGGCATTCCCCATTCGGCGCAGCGCTTGGCCAAGTCGGCGCAGCGTATGGCGCCATCGAGAAGGCTGTATTCGGTATGTACGTGCAGATGAACGAAATTCTTCTCTGCGGACATAAAAATCTCCTTTCATGTCATACAGACGAGTTCAAACGCCCGGCTCCCCACATCTCATACTGATTTTCGTTCAAAAGGGCGCGGGGCTTCGTCCTTTTTTTCGCGTCGAAGGCGCGTCGAAAACTGCATGAAATCGCGCGCGAGCGCGGCATTTTCACTGATGTTTTCTCAGCGAAAATCAGTATCAGGAATCATTCCCGTCGGGGGCGTCGTCAGCACTTTCGTTGGGGCGACAATACAACAGATCCCCTTCCATGAAAGTTCCCCGCAGATAATCTGCAAGCGAGCTGTTTTTTGTTGAAGGAGAAGAGGGGGCATTTTTATCGGGCTGAGAGTTTCTTTTCTCGAGACGCTCTGAATCGGCCGTTTCCGCGTCATGGCGCAAAAAGTTCTCGCGCGGCGATTCCTTCCGGGGCTTATCCTCCGCGAGCGCCAGCTGCAGAGGCGCATTCTCAGGAGCAGGCTCCGCATCAAGATGATCAAAGAGCTCAACGCGGCTTCCACACTGGAGTTTTATGGACTGAACCGCCAGATCGTTCAGGTGCAGGACCGACTGTGCCGCTTTGGCCATGCGCTCGCTGTTCAGCGCCTCATATGCCTGAACGTCGTCTTCGTTCAGCAGGATGCCCAATTCCTGTCTCTCGCGATCGTAAACGATATCCGCAAGACATAACGGCACCGCGACGTTGGGCTTCTTGCCCAAGGCAGACAGAAGGGCGTCTTTCACATTATTGTGAAGAGGAGCCGGACTGCCGATGGTCTCCGCAACAGGAACTTCCGCCGCGGAAGGGGAAATGCCGCTCTCCGCGCCGGCAGCTTTTTCGTAAGACGGTATTTCTGTTTCAGGAGAGGTTTGCCTCTTCTGCGCTGCCGAGGCCGTGCCCTCCGACAGGCTGTTCTGCGTCGGAGCGAACGCCGGAACGACCGTCTCGCGCGCGTCGCTTCGAATCCGCGCCGCGCGTTCCCCAGAAGAAACCTCCGTCGCCGACGAGGCAGTCTTTCCATCCGGCGGCACTTCAGAAGCCGCGCTCTTCAGAGTCCAGCCGACCAACAGCCCGCACAGCACATCGGTCGAAAGTCCGCGCCGGACCTGAGGCAGGAGAGAGGCAATCCGCGCCATCAATTCTTCGAGATGCGGCAAAGGCAGAAAATCTTTCTCCTGCGCCAGCCACTGACGCTCTTCTTCCGAAAGCGCCAGTGCGCGCAGGATCTTTTCGCCCCAGCGCTTTTGCAGCCACAAATTCCGTACGCACACAAACAGCGCCGAGAGGAAGCGTTCAGGCTCCGCGCCCGAACGAAAGAGGCTTTCCAAAATGGGGAGCGAATTCTCCGGAGTTGCATGACTGTCGGACAGCCATTGACGAATCGAAGACGAACTGCCGCCCCCCAAAAGCTTATCCACCGTCTCCCGCGTCACGCTGCCGGCGCCTAAAGCGATTGCCTGTTCCATCAGGGACAGCGCATCGCGCATGCCGCCTTCCGAGTTGCGGGCAATCTCCCACAGCGCTTCATCCCGGGAATCGAGACGCTCCGCTTCCGCGACCCGCTGCAAACGATTGACGATCTGCTCCAAAGTCATGCCGTGGAACGGAATATGCTGACACCGAGAGCGAATTGTCACGGGCACTTTGTGGGGAGCGGTCGTTGCCAGAACGAATATCACGCGTTCAGGGGGCTCTTCGAGTGTCTTCAAAAGTGCGTTGAAAGCGCTGATCGACAGCATGTGGACTTCGTCGATAATGTAAACTTTATACTTACAAGTAAATGACGCCAAAGCGACGTGTTCTTTGAGATTGCGAATCTCGTCGACGCTGTTGTTGGAAGCGCCGTCTATCTCAATGACGTCGAGACAGCTTCCCTCGCGGATGGCCCGGCACGTTTCGCATTCATTGCAAGGTTCGGCTCCCGTCCTGTGCGGGCAGTTTGCCGCCTTTGCGAAGAGACGCGCAACGGTGGTCTTTCCACAGCCTCTCGGGCCGGAAAAAAGATAGGCATGACCTATCGCGCCGCTTTCAATAGCGCGTGTGATCACGCCAATCGCCGCGGACTGGCCGACGACGTCGGAGAACTTTTGCGGTCTGTACCGCCTGTAGAGGGATATATACACTTTTCTACCTCCAGAATGGGGCACGTTATACAAGTACTTTACAAGACATCTATACGATCGCTCCCCATTCGCCTTACAGGCTGTAATTCGCCATCGGATGCTTCTTTCTCGCTTCCGTCAAAGCTTTTACGAGCTGTAAACGAACGTGCCCCAAAGAATCTGTTCCTTTGGGCAAGGGCTCCCGCAAAATGCAGCTCACTCCGATATAGACCGCCGATGGACGACCGCCAGCCTCGTCAACGCGAATATCATACACGGGAGTTTCCATTTGCAGGGCCCGCTGCAGGGCCATCTGCGCTCCCTCAAAGAGCTGCCTGGCTTCGGAAGAGGCCGGTGCTTGCACAATCACCGTATCGTCAACCCTCAGCAAAAGTCTGTTTCCCTCCTCGCCGAGTCGAGGAATCAACAGTTTGAGGACGTTTTTGCGTTGGATTTTATGTCCTCTGCTTTCGACAGCGCCGGCAATGTAATGGATGCGTTCCGATATTTTGGGATGGTCACGATAAACGCCGGGATCGACCCAAGGCTGCTTCAGCTCTTCCGCGGCAAGACTTTCCATGACCGTGACGCCGGCAGACAGTTCATATCCCGCATTTGCGGAGATGGTCACCGCGCCGAGGTCAGCTTCCTGTTCAAGATCCCGGCTGTAAGCGTTCGAAACGGCAACGGCCGCTACGTTGGAAAGGACCATCGCAGCGCCGGCCCCCCGCGAAGCAACGGCGATCGCCAGAGCCGCAAGCGAAAGCTTCTGGTTCCGTTCCATTTGGATGATCCCGTGTTTTCCGTCGGCATGGCTCAACTCATGAGCCATGACAAAAGCGAGCTCTGCATCGGACCTGACAAAATCTATCAGACCCGTTGTGACATAGATGTTGCCGCCGGGGATACAGAACGCATTCGGCGATTTTTCTTTCACAACATGAACGTTGTATGGAAGCGGCCGTTTCACCCAAGGCGTCAAACGATTAAAAATGCCTCGCACGCGAGCAGTCACAAGAGGATCTTCAACAAATTCCATGTTTTTGGCAATTTCTTCGGCAACCCTCGCGCCAATCGCAACTTCCCGCTTCACGGAAGCTTCAATCCCCGATTCCTTTTTCTTGCGCGCGGAGGCCGGCTCCGTGCAGCCGCAAACGAGCAGGCCGAACATCAAAAAAACGGATATGCAGAAACGCTGTTTTTCTCTATGGCTGAACACGGATCAATCCCTCTTTTCTTTCAGCGTTCTCAGCGTTCTCCATGCCGGTCTTCGCGAGAGCGACACCCGGGAGGAGTTGCTCGCTTCGGAAACCTGCGCCGCCAATGTCTTTATTTGGCGCCGAGCCTTAATCCAGCTTTTCCAGCGTAACTTTATCGAGATACGCTTCTATTGACGCCCGCCCTTTGATGTTTCTGTCCACGTGGGTAGAGCTCTCAATCGCGCAAGCCATGGCAAAGCGAATCGAATCTTCCGTCCCCATCCCTTCGGCATCCGCGATCACCATCCCGGTGACGAGCGCATCCCGCGCCGTAAACAAAAAGGCTTGAGTTTTGTCCCGTGTCATCTTCGCGAGATAAGTTCCATGAGAGGTGGCAAAGACATCGCCGTAAACTTGATACGAGACCACGCCCCAAGGAATCCCCATCTCATGGACTTTGTGCGCGGCCGCCACGTAAGCTTCAAGAGAGTCAACTGGCCTGCCGGCCAGATGCTCGATCTGCGTATCCGGAACTTTCGCCATGCGGGGCTGGGTCTCCAGAGCCATCAGGAACGGAGAGCCATAGGCGTCGATATACACCGGCAAGCCGGCTTCCTTAGCCACCAGCGAAAGTTCTTTGTAGGTTTCTTTCGGCATTCCTGCCGGGAGGGAACCGCCGATAACAACCGCCGATGCCCTGTTGATCATGCGCTTGTAATTCATGAGAAACCTTTTGCGCGCCTCATCGTCAACCCGGGGACCTTTTTCATAAATACTCGTTCCCTCATCGGGATTTTTCAGGGAAAGATAAACATTCGTACGCGTCTCTCCCTGAATATGCACAAAATTCGTCGTGACATTTGCCCGGCGCAGCGCGTCACGAATGTATTCACCGTTGAAGCCGGCCAAGAACCCCATCGCCACGGCACTGTACCCCAGTTGCGTCAGCATCAGAGCAACGTTGACGCCCCGTCCTCCCGGCATCCTGAGGGTAGAATTCGCCCGAGACCAGCTGCCCAAAACAATCTCGTCAAGCAAGTACTCTTCATCCACCGAAGGGTTCAACGTTACAGTCACTATCATCGTCATTCCTCCATTTTTAGAAAGCCACGCGAAAACTTATACAGGAAATTCATCCTGATCCTTGACCAAAAGAGTGAATCGCAGCCGCAAAGCGCGCTCTTCAGACCACGCAGCAATCGAGCACGCTTGAGCGACTGGATTCTCCCGGCATGTCGTCGGCTCGCCGTCAATCCGTCCTCTCAAAGAACCGGCATCAATCACAGACAAGGAGAAAAAACTCTTTGAAAGAAACACTCCACGCTAAATCATACCACGTTTATGGGCGCTGAAACAGTTTTACAGTTTTCTTCAACATGACAATTTCTCACGAGAAAATCAACGCAAAGAAAGCCCAAAGAGAACCGCGAAACAAATAAAAGAGCCTGTCTCGTTTCTCGCTTTTTTGCGAGTTTCGAGACAGGCTCATCGTATTCCCTTCTTTTCTTTTCTATGCCATGAAGAGTACAATAAAACCGACTTCAGGAAAAGGAGTTGAAAACAACAGGGCGCAAAACAGGAAGACATTCAGAGAGCACACTTCCTCACATATGGATTGAATGGCGGGCTCGCCGCTACGAACAACGGCATCAACTTATTACAAAGGAGCGGATAGAAGATGCGCGTGTATTGTCTTGGAGACAGCATGACCTACGGCTTCGGAGTTTCCCGCCGCGAAGCCTGGCCTGCCCTTGTCGGCGCGGCGACCGGTCATGAGATGATCAACGCAGGAGTCAACGGCGACGCCACGTCGGGCATGCTTGCGAGGTTTTGCGTCGACGTTCCCCGGCTCAAACCGAACGTCGCCGTTCTTATGGGAGGCTGCAACGACATTTTCCTGACGGGAAGCGACAGCACGGCGCGGTGCAACATAGGGGCGCTGGTTCAGCAAGCTCTGTCCCTTGCGATCACCCCCGTGCTCGGCTTCCCGGTCCCCTTCGAACCCGACTTGATACGGGACGACTGGTCTCTTCTGACGGATTTCCGTTCAGCCGCAGAGATCCTGCGCCAATATGTCGCATGGCTGCGCCGTTATGCCGAAGTTTTTCGGGTACCCTTCGTGGATTTCTGGGGGCTGTTCGCGCAAATGCCAGATCCTCGGAGAACTTCATTCTACCTCGACGGCCTCCATCTGACCGCCCAGGGACATAAAATGATGGCCCATCTGATGGCCGAGAAACTGATACTGCTTTTCAATTAAAAAGCATCGTTGAAAATGCGGCCCTGCCGTGCGGCCGCGCCGCAAAAAAGCATGCGGCACGCGCTTTCACGCAGTTTTCGACGCGCCTTCGGCGCTCTGAGATGAGCGAAGAACCTGCGCCTTTTTAACGAAAACGAGGACGAATCCGTTTTATGGAGAAAACAGGTATCACTCAAGACAAGAGAGGATAATTCGCGACGTGATTATCCTCTCTTGTCCTGTACCAGTTCTTCATAAGAAAGTATGAGCATAATCTGCTGGGCGCTGCGAGGAAATTCAATCGCTCAGGATTGTCTCGACTGCTGCGCAGTCTGCACAGCTCGCTTTGTGAATCTTCCTCGCAGCGCCCTTCTGTTCGGCTGTTCAATTAAGAAACGATATTAAATTTATTTTCAAATTGTCTATACCTGCGGAGGCAAGTGTATGGCTCTGCTTTGCAGATCCAGCGCCGCTTCGGTAAGCGCTTCGCCCACCGTGGGATGCGCGTGAACGGTGGAAATGATCTCGTCCGCCGTCGCTTCAAGCCTGAGCGCCAAAGCGCCTTCAACGATAAGGTCCGTAGCGTGAGGGCCGACGATGTGAACGCCGAGAATCTCGCCGTATTTTTCATCGGCGACGATCTTGACCATGCCATCGGTTTCGTTCATGATCAGGCTCTTGCCGTTCCCTATCAAGGGGAAGCGCCCGACTTTGATCTTGCGTCCCGTTTCAACGGCAGCCTTCTCGGTCATGCCTACCCAGGCCATTTCCGGAAGAGTATAGACGCAGGAGGGGACGGTCTTATAGTCCATGTCACGGGCGGCTCCCATAATATTTTCCGCCGCGACCTCCCCCTCCGCGGAAGCCACATGCGCTAGCATGATGGGCGAGCAGCAGTCGCCGATGGCGTAAATGTTCCTGACGGAGGTCTCCATCCTTTTATTGACGACGATGCGGCCGCGCTCGGCCTTCACTCCAGCGGCGTCAAGGTTCAAAGCCGCTGTGTCGGCGCGTCTGCCGATGGAAAGAAGAACCTTGTCGGAGCTGAACTGCAGCTCTCTGCCCAGAGAATCGAGCACATGGGTCATCACGCCGCTCGAAATGGAGTCAAAACCAGTCACCTTACAGCTCGTATGGATTTTCACCCCAAGGGCTTCCATGCGCTTGCGGACGATGACTCCCATTTCCTCGTCGGCAGGTGGAAGAATTGCCGGCATCATCTCGACGACGGTCACATCCACGCCCAGAGTCGCGTACAAGCAGGCAAACTCCATGCCGATCACGCCTCCGCCCACGATAAGGAGCTTTTCAGGCAGTTTCGCGAAGGAAAGGGCTTCGGTACTCGTCACGATGCCTTCCGACTCGATTCCCGGAATTGCAGGAATCACGGGAGCCGAGCCGGCGGCGATCACAAAGGCATCGGCCTGGATGGTCCTGCCCGACACTTCGACGGCGGAGGAAGAGAGAAAATGAGCTTCGCCGGACACGACGGCAACTTTATTGGCGGTCAGAAGCCCTGACACCCCGTCTACAAGCTGCTCGACGACCGCGTTTTTTCGATTCTGAACGGCAGCCCAATCCACGCGAAGGCCGCTGCACAGGACGCCGAAATCCGCCCCGTGTTTCATCTCGCCGTAGAGTTCGGCCGACTTGACGAGAGCCTTGGTGGGAATGCACCCCACATTGAGACAAGTGCCGCCCACTCTCTCCCTCTCCACGAGTGTGACGTCGGCCCCAAGCTGCGCCAAACGGATGGCGCAGACATAACCGCCGGGGCCCCCGCCGATGATGACGACTTTTTTCTTGCCGGCGGAAGACGCTGCAGAGGACACCGCGGCCGGAGCCACGGGCGCCTCCCTCCCGTCTGAAGCCCGCGGCGGCGCAGACCTCGAAGAGACGACCTCGCCGGCCTCGCCGACAAGCGCAACTTCCCCACCCACCGCAATGCTGCAGTTCTCGGGCACCTCAATTTTAAGAAGCACCCCGGAGACCTCCGACTGATACTCATAGGTCAGCTTATCGGTGGACACGACGAAAAGAACTTCGCCGACGGCAACAGCGTCGCCTTCAGCCTTGTTCCATTTTGAAATGGTGCCTTCGGTCATCGTCAGGCCAAGCTTAGGCATGGTGATGGATTGAGCCATTGATCTTTATCCTTCTTTCGCAATATCTAAAATACAAGAGGAGGAACCGAACGTTCTCTCGCCAGAGCCTTTCTTCCTCAGAGCAACATCAGGTAAGGATTTTCCAAGAGCTCCTTCAGCCTCTGCAAGAACTTCGCCGCGTCGGCGCCGTCCACAGAACGGTGATCGGCGGTCAGGCAGAAGGTACTCATTGGGCGGATCGCGATCTGTCCATCCCGGACCACAGCACGGTCTTCGATCATAGTTACACCGAGAATGCAGGATTCAGGCGGGTTGATGATGGGCGTAAAGTGCTTGATGCCGAACATGCCCAGGCTGGAAATCGTAAAGGTGCCACCGGACATGTCGTCGGGCATCAAACTGCCGCTGCGGGCCTTTTCCACAAGCGCCGCGCTCTCGCCCGAAATTTCCGCCAGTCCCTTGGTCTGCACGTTCTTGACGTTGGGAACGACCAAGCCGCCGTCCACCGCCACAGCAAGGCCAATATTGACGAAGCCATGCATGACATAACACTTGCGCTCCATGTCGGTCGAACAGTTGCACATGGGCATCTCCATGAGAACTCGAGCGCAGGCCTTCATGATAATGTCATTAAAGGAGAGCTTGGCGCCGCCGTTCTTCAACGCATTGCGCATCGCCTTGAGAGCAGTGCAGTCCACGTCGGTCTGGTAATTGACCGCGGGAATCGCAGTGACGCTCTCGGTCATGCGCTCCGAGATAATCTGACGCATTTTCGTCATGGGCTTTACATCCGCCTCGTTTTCACAGGTTTTCACAGCCTCCGGAGCTTCGGCGGCAGACGTCGCAGGAACGATCCCCGCGGCTTTCATGACATCGCCGCTCATGACGCGGCGGTCGAGCCCCAGGCCAGCCATGTCCACGCCAAGTTCCGCAGCCATCTTCGCGGCGAGCGGCGATGACTTGACCTTGTTCGCGGCAAGCCATGCTTCCACGTCGGCCACGTGGATCATAGGCGGTTCTCCATGGCCGGCGACGGCGGAAAGATCCACCTTTCTCTCCCTGGCCAGACTCCGCGCTTTAGGCGTCGCATTGACGATACGGGCATCTGCATAGGCCCTGGCGTCCGCCAGGTGAACCATGGGAGGCTCCCCGTGTCCCGCAATCAGTGAAAGATCGATGCCACGGGCTTTCGCGAAGGCGCGAGCTTTGGGCGAAGCGTTAACGGAACTCTCCTTCAGCGACGGCGACGCCACGACGGGTCCCGTCCCGCTGGCTTTCGAGATTTCAACGGAAACGACCTTCGCCGCGGGAACGGCTTCGACCGATTCGTCGGCTTCTCCAACGATGCCCACTTCGCCACCGACGGCGACCGTTCCCTCCTCGGGCACGACGATTTTCAGCAGCGTCCCGGTTACCTCCGCCCGATACTCATAGGTCAGCTTGTCGGTGGAAACGACGAACAGAGAGTCTCCAGCGGCAACTGAATCTCCTTCTTTCTTCAACCATTTCGAAATCGTTCCTTCAGTCATGGTCAGACCGAGTTTGGGCATCGTAATAGAAGTTGCCATGAACCAATTCCCTCTTTCTCTTTAAAAATCCGACATCAAGACGCCTCTGTCCCAATCAGCTCATTGAGCAAGCGTTCAGGAAAAGCCCGTCCCGCCTCGGCGAGGACACGTTTACCCTAACAGACACGGGCAAACCGCGCAGACAGGAGTCCTGAAGGATCCTACAGCATTCCCATCCAATGAGGAAGGGCCGTCGTAATGGAGGGGAACAGCGTGATCAACAACAGAGCAACCAGAGCAGCGAAAAGCTGAGGGAGAACATCCGGAACTATCTCTTCGATCGTCAGGTTGCTAATACGAGCCCCGACATAAAGGTTGACCGCCACGGGAGGCGTAACTTGCCCTATCGCCAGGTTAATCGTCATCATAATGCCAAACCAGATGGGATCCCACTGAAAATGAGCGATGATGGGCATCAGAATAGGCAGGAAAATGTAGCAGATCGAGATCGCGTCAAGGAGCATGCCCGCAAAAAGCAGGATCACGTTGATCATGAGCAGAATGACTACGGGATTGTCAGAAACGGACAGCAGAACCGCCGCAATTTTATCGATCAGTCCGATAGTAGCCCCGATCCAGCCGTAAAGCCCGGCGCAGGTGACCACGAGCATGACCACAGCGGTAGAGACCACCGTGTCGACGAGAATGTCGTAAAACATCCTCCACGACATGGTACGGTAGACCACCATGCCGACGAACAGACCATAAAACACAGCCACAGCCGCCGCTTCAGTGGGAGTGAAAATTCCGCCGTACACTCCGCCGAGGATGATCACAGGGGTGATCAGTCCCCACAGGGCGTCCACGAAGGCCTTCCAGACTTCCTTGGAAGAGCCCCTGGGCGCGCCACAGTAACCGCGTTTTACCGATACAAGATAAACAAGAACGCACAAGCACCCGGCAACCACTAACCCAGGTAACACACCGGCGGCGAACAGCGTGCCGATGGACTGCTCCATGATATCTCCATAGACAATGAAGCAAATGCTCGGAGGGATGATAATGGCAAGCCCCGCCGCGACCGACACGACGGCTGTCGCAAAGGGTTTGTCATATCCGGCGTCGACCATGCCGGGGATGAGGATAAGTCCCAAAGCAGCTACCGTAGCAGGGCCCGATCCCGAAACGGCCCCCCAGAAAGCGGCGACAAGAACGGTTGCCACCGCAAGCCCCCCTGGCATGTCACCCACAAGCTGCTTGATCAGATTGATCAGGCGCTCCGCGATCCCCACCTTCTCCATGATGACGCCCGCCATAACGAAGAAAGGGATCGCCAGCAGAGGGAACTTGGCGATGCCTGAAAAGTAGCTGTAGGAAAGCATCTGGTACCCCATGTCCCAACCGATGGCAACGACGATGGCCGTCATGCCCAGGGAAATGGCGATAGGCACGCCGAGAAGCAGAGGGATGAAGAAAAGGACGACAGTCCAGAGCGCTGAATCCGAAAAGAATTCGCTCATATGAACCACCCCGTTCTCAATATTTTCCCTGCGCGGTGAAATCACGCGCAGCCTGCGAAAATCTGATCAAAATAATGATGGAAAAGAAGGGAACCGCAGCAGAATAGACGGCCGCTGGGATAGCGAGCGATTCTGTGACAGCCCCGAGTTCAATCTCATCTATCACCTGGGAGGTTCCGAGCCACGTCAGCAGACCGAAGAAAGTCACCGTCAGAAAACAGGAAAAGCAAAAACAGATCTTGCGGACTTTCTTCGGCAGATGATTATATATAAAGGTCATGGCTAGATTCGCATTCTGGCGGAAAGCCAAGGATGTCCCCGCCATCACGAGCCACACAAAAAGGTTGACCGTCACTTCCTCGGTGAACGAAAGCGGATAAACGATAACATAGCGAGTCACCACGTTCACGAAGGTGATCGAGACCATTATAAAAAGAACAACCGCGCCCACGATCTCTTCGAAGTGAGCGAAGAACTTTTTCAGCATGACGCCGCTCCTTTCACGTTGAAAGTGTACCGGAACAGAAAAGCTGGCTTTCGAGAAAACGCTCAGTTACATGGGGAGCGCCTTACGCGCTCCCCATGTATGGAATATCGCGAGAACTACTTCTTGGCGACGGCAGCCATGTCTGCGGCCGCCTGATCCATGATTTGCGGGAACTTACTATACCACTCGTCTCGAACCGGCTTTGCCAGAGCAGCGAAGGCGGCGGTCTGCTCAGGAGTCAATTGGGTGACGACCATTCCGACCCGGGCGAGTTCTTTGTACCAGTCGGTAACTTCGGGCAGCTTGTTCATCTTGGCAAGGTAATCATAGGCCCAGCCGTCGTCAAGACCGATGCGTGCGAGGGCGGTCTGGAATTTCGCGGCTTCCTTGGCGGCTTCCTCGATGATAATCTGATCTTCCTTGGAAAAGGATTTCCAGACACCGGGGTTCACCGAGAACAGCGTAGGATCGATCACGCAGTGCCAGTCCAGCATGTACTTGTTGTACTCGTAGACTTTTACGGGATAGAAGGTGTTGATCGGGTTTTCCTGGCCGTCGACGACGCCCTGCTGCAGGGCAGTCATCGTGTCGGACCAGTTCATGGCGATGGGGTTGGCTCCCATGGCCTTGTAGGTATCGAGGAACAGCTTGGAGCCGACGACGCGAATCTTCAGCCCTTTGAAATCCTCCGGGGTGTGGATCTCCCTTTTCGAGTTGGTCAGCTCGCGGAATCCGTTTTCGCCGTAAGCGAGAACTTTAACGCCCTTGAGCTCTACGGCCGTCTTGAGCATGGCGCCGCTTTTTCCTCCCGTGATGGCGTCCATCGCGGCATAGCGATCGGGCTGTTCCGCCACGAAGAAGGGCATGGCGAAAAGGTTCAGCTCCACAACCTGAGGCGACCAGTTGATCGAGGACTGGCAGGCAAAGTCGATAGCCCCGTTGCGGAGCATCATAAAGGCGTTGGTCTGCTTGCCAGTCGTCAATTGAGCGTTAGGATAGACCTTGATGTTGACGCGACCATCCGTTCGGGCGCGGACCAGATCCGCAAAGTACTGGGCTCCTTGGCCCCAGGCGGTGGTAATGCTGGGAACGATATCGAGCTTGTACTCGCTCTTGTACGCCGCCATGGCGGGGACGGCGGCGCCAACGACTAGGACGGTCAACAACACTGCTGCAAACTTCTTCATTAAGATATCCTCCTCACATGTTTGAGTATCGCTTAAGCTCTCAAAGAGAACCTGAAACCGATCTGCAATAGAACACCCCGCCCCGTGCCGGCGGCACTCTCACGGCCGCGAAAGCAGGTTAAGGGTCGTGATCCAAGAATTCGTAAAGGAAGTTTAGAACATTTTTCTGATGCCGGCCATGATTTTCTCCGGCGAGAGGCGATAAGCCTGCTCGAGAGGACGAGCAAAAGGAACTGGGGTAAAGGGAGCGCCAAAACGAAGGATCGGCGCATCAAGCATTCCGATAGCTTCCTCGGCGACGGTGGCGGCGATTTCTCCGCCAAAGCCGCCATGCTTCACGGCTTCATGGACGATACACAGACGGCTGGTCTTCGCAACGGACTCAAGGACCATTTCCCTGTCCCAGGGAACGATCGTGCGCAGGTCGATCAGTTCGACGCTGATGCCTTCTTTTTCCGCCAGTTTGACGACTTCCTGGCAGGTGGTGTGAAGGCAGTGAGACCAGGAAACCACGGTCACGTCCGTACCGGCCTTGTCAATTCTTCCCTTGCCGATGGGGACGTAAAAATCGCTGTCTTCCGGGACTTCGCCTTTGGTGCTGAACAGGGCTTTGTGCTCAAAGTAGATGACGGGGTTGTCATCGCGGATCGCGGATTTCAAGAGCCCTTTCGCGTCGGCAGGGTTGGAAGGGGAAACGATCTTTAATCCGGGGATATGCGCAAAAATGCCCTCAACCATCTGAGAATGCTGTGCGGCAGCCTGGCTAATCAATCCATCAGGAGCCCGAAGAACCATGGGGACAGTCTTCTGAGCTCCGAACATGTAATGAACTTTAGCCATTTGGTTGAACACCTCGTCGCCGCAGACGAGCATAAAATCGGCAAAATGCATGTCGGCAACGGGACGCATTCCTGCAAGAGCAGCTCCAACGGCAGCACCGATAATCGCCGTCTCGCTGATCGGCGTGTCGCGGACTCTGTCGGTGCCAAAACGTCCAGGGAGCTCCTTGAACTGGCCGAAAATGCCTCCCTGACGGGCGATGTCCTCTCCCATGACGAATACGGAGGGATCACGCTCCATCTCTTCGATCATGGCCTCCTGAGTCGCCTGAGAAAAAGTGATGGTTTTCATGGCTGACGAGCCTCCTTATACGTAGAGATCCTCATAAATTGCTTCGGGCGCGGGCTCCGGACTTTCCTTGGCGAACTTCAGCGCCTCGGCAATTTCCCGTTCCGCCTGCTTGTAAACGGCATCGAGATCAGCTTGAGTCAAGGCGCCAGCCTTCAAAACCTTTTCCTCAAAACGGGTGATCGGGTTGTTGGTCTCGAATTCGTGTTGGACTTCCTCTTTCGTGCGGTATTTCTCGGGGTCGCCCACGAAGTGACCCTTGATTCGATAGGTCTTGCACTCCAGGAGAACAGGGCCTTTCCCCGCGCGGATATCGGCGATGATGTCCTTCGCAGCCTCATAAACAGCCAAAACGTCGTTTCCGTCCACGATATATCCGGGAATGGAATACCCCTGACAGCGGTCAGCAATATTTTCCACGGACGTGGTGGTTCTATAAGGAGTCGTGGAAGCCCACTGGTTCATCTCGCAGACGAACAGCACGGGCAGCTGCCAGATGGCGGCCATGTTCAGGGCTTCGTGAAAGGTACCGCGATTGGAAGCTCCATCGCCGAAGAATACGGCAGAAACTCTGTCTTCGCCGGAGAGCTTTGTGGCGAGGCCGGCGCCAACCGCCAGCGAATAGCCGCCGCCGACGATGCCGTTGGCTCCAAGCATGCCGATGCTAAAATCCGCAATGTGCATGGAACCGCCCTTGCCTTTGCAGTACCCCGTGACCTTGCCAAAGATCTCGGCCATCATACGCTTCAGGTCGGCGCCCTTGGCGATCGTGTGGCCGTGCCCGCGGTGGGTGCTTTCAATATAATCGCGATCGGTCATATTCGTCATAACGCCGGCAGCGATAGCTTCTTCGCCGATGTAAAGGTGAACGAAACCGGGAATCTCGCCCGCAAGGAAGTGAGACTCGACCGTTTGTTCAAAAAGCCGGATGGTCACCATCTTTCTGTAGAGCTCCAACAACAGCTTTTTGCCGTACTTCCCCACAGGAATCGTCGGTTCCTTACGAATAGCAAGCGCACTCATCCAAACAACCTCCCTAACGATTTTTTAACCCCTCTTGGTGAAACCGATACTATTTCTCAATTAAAATGCCGAACATAGAGGCGCTGCGGGGAGATTCACAAAGCAGGCTGCGCAGACCGAGCAGCGGTCGAGGTAGTCCCGAGCGACTGAACTTCCCCGTAGCGCCCCGCAAGCCATGTTAGTTCTTTCTATCAAGAAATAGTATGATACTGATTTTCAATGAGAAGGCATCAGTGAAAATGCCGCGCTGGCGCACGGCCGCGCTGCAAAAAGCATGCAGCACGCGATTTAATGCAGCTTTCGACGCGCCTTCGGCGCTCTGAAAAGGGCGAAGAACCTGTGCCCTTTTTAACGAAAACGAGTATCACTCCATCGCGAGGTGAAATAACCCCATCGAACCTCTGTCTTCTCACGCTCCATCAAGAAATCAGCACGTGTTTCGCAAAAACCATGTGGGCGTGCATCTGCCGCTTGGCCTCTTCCGAGTCCCCCTTTCGCAGGGCACCAAGTATTTTCACGTGTCCTTCCAGCGCCTCCAGCATCTGAGGTTTGTTGCGCAAAATAACTCCGCCGGGGGCGAGAAAGCGCTCACGAGCGCTTTTGAGAGTGTCTCTCAGCAGCTGATTGCCGTAAAGACTCGCCAGATAGTCGTGAAATTCCACGTCGCTCTCAAGGAAAGCCGAGGAATTGCCGACGGCTGCGAGCTCCTCCTGAGAATCGACCATCGCCTGCAGCTTCGCGCATTGCTCGTCGCTCAGAGGAAGACTGAGATTCTGAATGACGAACTCCTCCACAGCCATGCGCAACTCCACGATCTCCACAGCTTCGGCTATCGAGATTTCGTTGACCATAGAACCTTTATGCGAACACCCCTTCATGAATCCCTCCATGACCAGCCGCTGAAGAGCTTCACGTACAGGGGTTCGGCTCATGCCGAGCTCATCACCTAGACTTTTCTCTGAAGGAGTGAATTCCGACGTTAAATCTCCCTGAAGAATCATTTCTTTGATTCTTTTGTACGCAATGTCCCTTTTCGTAGCAGACAATATTTCCCCTCCCTTTGACGTTGCAGCATAACGTAAAATCTTCTTAAAAAGAACGGCTTTTCACTTTCCATTTATGCGCGTAGAACATCATAAAATCCCGTCAGTATTTTTTCAGTATACCAAAAAAATACCATGTTGTGTTTGAATAATATCAAAATTACAACTCTTTGTCAAATACAATAATTAACATTGTGAAAACGAGGGCCCCTTTCTTAAACTCACCATTTCGCGAGGAGCAGGCAAGTAGATAACGCATGCCGAAAAATAAAAGCCCCGATTGAAAAACGCCGCGCTACACACGGTGGTGTTACAAAAATCACGCAACACAGGATCTCACGCCCTTTTCGGCGCGCCGAAAAGGGCGAAGAACTTGTGCCCTGTTTAACGAAAACAAGGATGAACTCTTTTGCTGCGCCAAGCAAACTACGCCAAGACTTTCTATCAAGAATTCGCATGAAACGGGATCTTTTCGTTCACAAAAAAAAATCTTCCTCCGAAGAGGAAGATTTTTTGTCCTTTTCAGTTTCAGTCGTCTCAGGCGCTTTGTTTTTCGCTGGCATGCATGGTCCTGATTCCAGCGATGGACATGGCGATTCCGAGAACGATGAGGATAACCGCCAAGCAGGAAAGCAGATAGTTGGGCTGAGCAACCGCGAACCGTTCCTTCACCTCGATGATCAGCGAGAAGACTGTCGTTGCAAGCATGAACCAGAAGGGAGCATACACGAAGGTATGCTTCTTTTTGAGGCCAAGCTTGACCCAGGCGGCGATGCTCAGAAGGCTCAAAGCGGCGACCATTTGATTGGCCGCGCCGAAAATGGGCCAGATCGCCAACCATGCCGCGATCACCTTGCCGCTCACATCGTGAGTCTTGGTGTAGACCAGGCAAAGAGCGAGGACGATAACGAAAATCGTCGCAGGATACATGCTGACTTTGCCGCCGGTAATCTCCTGGACCTGATAGCGAGCCAGACGAGTCGCCGTATCAAGAGAAGTCAGCAGGAAGCTGTTGATGGCAATGGCGCCCAAGCGGGCACCGAACGTGGCGTCAAGCCCCACAAGCGTCGAAAATTTACCAAAACCCAACGAGAAAATCTGCACGGGAGAAAGTCCCTTTGCGCCTTCAAGGCCAAGCACCATCAGCGTACCAATGGAGATGACGGCCACCAGACCTTCGATCAGCATGGCGCCATAGCCGACAAGAACGGCATCCTTCTCCTTGCGAAGCTGCTTGGACGTCGTGCCGCTGCCGACGAGGCTATGGAAACCGGAAATGGCGCCGCAGGCAACCAGGACGAACATGGCAGGCCACATGGCGCTGGAAGAGAAACCGAAATAGCGGACATTGGCAGCCACCACGGAAACGGTTTTCGAATCGAGCGCACTGCCGGCGAACATGCCGTACGCGCCAATGGCCACGGCAAAATACAGGAAGTAAGAGGCCAAGTAATCGCGGGGCTGAAGGAGCATCCACACCGGCAGAATGGAAGCAAAGAAAATATAAACGCCGAGGAACGCGTTCCAGAAATTGATGTCATGGGCAAAAACAGTGTTGATCAGCCAAGGGGCCGTCTCGGCGTTCACCTTGACGCAGCCGCCGACAATCAAAGCGAGCATGACGATCGTGACAACCCAGAGAGGAACGTGCCAGCGATAGATCATAAAGCCGGCGATGACAGCCAAGACAATATAGAGAGTGCTGACGAACGCGACGACCGGATCGGCCGCGAACGTACCGGCGGACATGACCAGGAAAACGGCGACGACGAGGATCAGCGTGAGGATCGTAAAACTCAGGAAAAGGAATTTTCCCGTTTTGCCGATCCATTTTTCGACAACCGCACCGATTGACTGGCCGTCATGGCGAAGAGAGGCGACCAGCGCGCCCATGTCATGCGGTCCGCCGAGGAAGGTCGAACCGATGACGCACCACAAAATCGTAGGCAGCCAGCCAAACCTCATGGCCGCGGCGATGGGGCCCGTGATGGGACCAGCGCCGGCGATCGAAGCGAAGTGGTGCCCCAGCAAAACGGCCGGATGGGCAGGACAGTAGTCGATCCCATCTTCGAACTTGACAGCAGGAGTCTCGTTCGTGTCGGAAAGGCCGTAGATATTCGCCATAAAGCGCCCATAAAAGATGTAGCCGATGATAAATACGACAGCAGAAACACCGAACATCATTGGGAACAGCATATAAAACACACCTCCGTACAATTTTTTGCGCCCTTTCGTCTTGGGCGTTTTTCTATCGTGAACCGGAAGGACCTGCTTTCCTCCCGGCACTCACCCCATGAAATTCTGCCACTCCTGCGCTTTATACCGACAACTCCCCCTGATGAGCCAAGGCATATTTGTGGGCCGCATCGATGAGCTGGGTAAGATCGGTCAGTCTTTTCAACGAATCTCCCAGAGGCGTATACTGATAGACTTCGACAAAGCCGCTGAATCCCAGCCGGAACGATTTGCTTTTTGAAGTGGTATCCCCTTCGGGGCGGACAAAAATATAGCGCTGAAGCATCAAGCCTTTTTGATGCCTGGCATTTTTAAACAGGCACTCAAGGTCCCCATCCTCGTATTTCCAGACAATGTAATCGTCCGCTTTATAACGGCCAACCTCGCCAAGCAATCCCGCTTTTATGAAATCGACCCGACGATAAACCCCCGACGCGCTGCCGCTTTGCCATGGCACAAAACGCCAATCATCCCAATAAATTTTTCCGCCCGTTAAATAGGACATATCGATCATTTTGGGCACTCCCCTGCACGATGAGATATCCATTTGACTGCATACAGCGCATTTTATCCATCTAACTTTTCAAATCTTACCACAAAAGCAAAACACCGTATACAAGCAACTTCTCCCTTTGGGGGTTGCAAAAATCGTACGAAGCATTTATAATCTCATACGTTGCAAACAAAAAGGGCGATTAGCTCAGCGGAAGAGCGCTTCCTTCACACGGAAGAGGTCACAGGTTCGAACCCTGTATCGCCCACCATATGAAACCAGTAAATCCGCGAGACAAAGCGTCTTGCGGATTTTTTTATTCCCCGAGCCGCCGTTGTCGCGCCCTTAGTATAGCATATTAATACATAAAAATCGACATGACGGATCGCGCAAAAGTTTTAATATGACCGTCCATTATCCGCGCGCCTCACGCGCGGTCTGCTAACGATCGAATTCAGATCTCTCGTTGCTACGCCGGGTCGGGACTCTCCAGGACCGCGCCGACTCCTACGACATCGTCGACCGGCACTGAAAAAATCGTGCCCATTTCCGGGGATTTCTCCGCCAGAGTTTTGCTGACGGCGGACATGATCTTCAATTTTTCTTCGCGTTGAACCAGTATTGCCAGAATTTCCATTTCATCATACAGTTTCAATCCAAAAAAACTTTCCGTATTTTCGTCGCCGACAGCACGGGCCTTCATCACGGTCCCCCCGCGCGCGCCGGCGTTCCGGGCGGATTTCATGATCGAATCGACGAAACCGTCTTCCGTACTGACAATGATCAATTCATATTTGTTTTCGTTCGTCTTATACATGACGCGCTCCTCGTTTTTTTTCTCTCGAATAGCCGACAAATAACGTCGCGGTATTCCCTGGTTCACGGATGAAAGCGGGATGGTAAAAAGGATCCCCCGCCCGGCGTTGCGAAGCTGCATATCGTCCGAGATCTGGGTGATGAGAGCGGGGATCCAGGAACGCGGGGTCAAGCTGAACACAACGACTTTTTCCTTTTCGCCGATGCCCAAGATGTCCAAAATCTCGGTGCTCGCCGTTCCTCTTCCCCAACAGGAAAGCGTTAGAGAAACGTTTTTCCCTTTGAAGAAATTTGTGGCCTGAACCGCTTTGGTTCGGTCAACAATCGTGACCATGAGTTCCATTACGGGCAATTTCTCAGTCATTATAGGCAAGCTCCTCCGGCGTGTACTCGATAATAACGAAATTGTCGTAAACCTTGCTGACCGGCGGCTGCTTGGCAGCGGCCTTCAGACGCATGTTATAGAGCACGCCAAGAATTTGGATTGAAATGAGCGGCGTCATTGCCACCATGGCGACGACGCCAAACGCGTCCGTCAGAATGGAACCGCCCGCGCCTTCGCATGCGCCCATGGCCAACGGCAGAAGAAACGTCGCCGTCATGGGACCGCTGGCAACGCCGCCGGAGTCGAAGGCGATTCCGGTAAAAATGGGAGGAACGAAAAAAGTCAGAGCAAGCGCCAGCGCATACCCCGGGATAATGATCCAGTAAATGGACAGTCCCGTAATCGCGCGCAGCATCGCAAACGCAACGGAACAGGCCACGCCGCAGGCCAAACTGACATGCATGGCTCGTTGCGAAATGGTGCCGCCGGTAATCTCTTCGACCTGCTTGTTCAAAACGTGGACGGCCGGCTCCGCGTCAACCACATAATAACCGATAATCAATCCAATAGGCAACAGCAGCCATCTGTACTCGGACATGGCCAGCGACTTGCCGATGAAGTGTCCGGCCGGCATGAAGCCGACGTTGACGCCGGTAAGAAAAAGCACAAGCCCGATAAACGTATAGGCAACCCCCACGACGATACGGACAAGAGAGCCACGGCGGAAAAGGGCGAAAATCCCCTGAAAAACGACAAAAAAAGCGACCACGGGCGTTAAGGCGAGCGAGACCTCTTTCAAATAAGCGGGAACTTTTACAAAGAAGCTTTCGGCGATGTCGATCGAAGTCATCTTGTCCAGCGAGGCGATCGTTTGCGATACGGCCGCCGCCTGGGGATTATAGATCATTCCCAGGAGCATCACCGTCAAAATGGGGCCGACGCTGCAGAGGGAAACGAGGCCGAAACTGTCCTCCCGGGACGATTCATCGTGGCGCATCGATGCCATGCCGACGCCCAGAGAGATGATGAACGGGACGGTGATCGGTCCCGTCGTGACGCCGCCGGCGTCAAAAGCGACGGGAATAAAAGACTGCGGCGTAAAGTACGCGAGAAGAAAAACCACGCCATACAGAAACAACAAAACGTGAGCGAGATCGATTTTCAACAGAGGGCGAAGCATGGCGATGACAAGAAAAACGCCGACACCGCCGGCAACGGTGATGACCAGCGTAAAATCCGAAACCGCCGGCACCTGCTCGGCCAATACCTGCAGATCCGGCTCGGCAATCGTCGTGATCAGACCGAGCAAAAAACAAACGGGCACGGCAAAGGAGAGTTTGCGCAGCAGAGTGATCTGCTTCCCGACGCCCTCCCCCATCGGCATCATGGACATGTCCGCACCGAGAGAAAAAAATCCCATCCCCACGATCAAAAGCACCGCGCCGACAAGAAAAAGCATCAGTATTTCCGCAGGCATGGGGACGATCAATGCGCTCAGCACAACGACCAAGAGAGAAATAGGCGTAACTGACGTGAGCGCCTCGCCGATCTTCCCCTTCAACTTATTCAATGCCTTCAGCCTCCCGAGAACGCTGCCGTACGCGGCAGCTCTGTATTTTCGACAACTGTGTTTCTTCAATAAAAGCTCAAACCTTGCGGCGTTCCGAGGGAGAGCCGCAAAGCGACAAACACAGTATAACAAAAAAACCTCGCCGCACGCGAGGTTTCACGAGAAATTCAATTAAGTAACAGAAAATGGTGGGCCCACCAGGGTTCGAACCTGGAACCTCCCGGTTATGAGCCGGCAGCTCTACCCTTGAGCTATGGGCCCTCTCAGATCATGCGATCAGACGACGAACGTCATTCAATCGCAATGCACGAAACCGGACAGCTTTTTACAGCCTGTTCCACCGCTGCATTGCCTTCCTGGCGAATGACTTTCGCCACGCCGCGTGCTTCGTCAAGAGAGAAAACGTCCGGCGCGATTTGTACGCAGACGCCGCAGCCAATACACTTCTCCGTATCTAGGGTCACAAACATGAGCCAGTCCCCTTCCCACGACGCACAATTATAACCAGCGCCACGACATGAGTCAACCCATCATCCATCCAGCATCAGAAAAGCGAAACGCGCTCCCCGCCGTGCAAAGACAGCTTCAATAAAGCTTTATATTCGCTGACGGCTTTTTCCTCCGGCTCGTCTACGGCGATAAACACGCCCATACCGACCAATTCCGCGCGAAACTCGTTCACGACCTGAACCATTCCGGCAGCGGTGCTGCCGCCGTGCATGAAGTCGTCGATCAGAAGCACTTTGTCGTCGGGCGAAAGGATTTTCGTTCCCATATACATCGAGCGGACTTCGCCGCTCTGCGTCGGATAATGCACGCAGACGGCCGGCCCATCGCTGGCGCGGTTTCGAAAACGGCACACCGCCAGAGGCACGCCCAGAGCCCGAGCCGTCGCCAGCCCAAGGGGGATCCCTTTAACCTCCGAGGTCATGATCAGAGAGGGATGAAGATCTTTAAAATCCGAAGCGAAAGCCAATCCCAAGACATCCGTGTAAACCGGATTGAAGAGGATATCCGCATAATAGATCAGCCCTCCCGGCAACAAGCGGCTGGGGGCGGAAAGAATTTTCGCGACGTTTTTCAAAAACTCTTCGCGGCGTTCCGAGGACAAGGCGGGGACGAAAAAAGCCCCGCCGGTACGACCGCGGTCTACGATCAGACGGCCGTATCCTTCCCGCGTCAGGGCGTCGTTCACCATGGACACGTCGTCGCTGATAACGGTCTTCGAAACCCCGAACTCATCGGCCAGACCGGTCAGTGAAATCTGACATGACGGGGAAGAAAGAAATTTGGAAGTTATGCGAATGAGCCGTTCCGTACGCTGACCTTTCATGTCGTGTCACACCTTCTCTTTTCAATTCAAAAAATAAGCACGTCCTCCACCCAGGGCAGCGTGGTACTGAAACCACAAAAGTCGTTCTCATTCCACAAGGCAAAGGCAGAGCTGCCGCTGCCGCTGATTCCCCAGGCGATGGCCCCTGTCCGATAAAAATCGGCAAAAAGCGCCCGATATTCGCCGTGTTCCCTTAAAAGCAGGTCGGAAAAATCGTTGGGCAGCAGGCCGAAGAACTCTCCGCGCACAAGCCGGTCAAAAACTTGACACGCTTCGGAGCGCGCCCGCCCGCCCGTGCTTTTCCATTCGTCATGAAAATATTCGTCCAGTCTGACAAACATATCGGCCGTCACACAACGCCACGCCGGTATGACGACGGCAACTCGCCAGCGAGCGGAGGGGGCTTGCAGCGGCGCGAGCTTTTCTCCCGCCCCCCGCGCAAGCGCCACAGGAGCCTGGCTGAGCAAAAAAGGAACGTCGGCGCCGATTTCCGCAGCGAACCGTTCCACAGGATACCCCGCCGACACCAGATAATCCAAAAGCGCGGCGGCGTCGCCGCTGCCGCTGCCCAGCCCCGTTCCCGGCGGCACTCTTTTCTCGAGGCGCATGTCCAGCGGCGGTATGGCGATGCCCGCAGCGCGGATTTTATCCAACGTTTTCAAAAGAATATTGCGTCCCTGAATGCCTGACTTTGTCCGGCTAAAAATTACCCTTACATTATCCTCTACACTCTCATTAATTGTCAAGCAATCGACCGGCCCGATTTTGAAAAAGATGGAGCACAGCTCGTGATAGCCGGATCGCAGTCTGCCCACAACTCGCAAAGACAGGTTTATCTTGCCCCAGCAGTTTCGAAATTCCATCTCGCTCAGCCTCCTGCACGCCGCGACAAAAAAAGAGGCCGGAGCCTCTTTTTGAAATAATCAGCGCCCCCTCATTCCGGAGAAAACTCTGCTCTTTAGTCTTTTTTCAAGAGAATTCTTTTTTCGCCGACGCGCCGCGTGATCCCTTTCCCATCCATGTACTCAAGAACAGGCAGGACGAACTTGCGGCTGCTGCCGGTCAAATCCCGCACTTGCGCCAGCGTGAAGCCTCCCTCGATCCGCCCCAGCCGGGCCAGAAGCGGCTTGAGAATATCGAGCGCCAGGACAAACGCCCCCTCGAGAACGACCACTTCATTGTTCTTCTTCAGCTGATCCAGCAGGCTCTTGAAATCCTTCGCCGTCATGTCCAGGGCTTTCGGCAAAGTCTCGATTTCCGGCAGCTGGAAACCGCACGCGGAACAATAGTCCAGCAGCTTTTTCCGCGCCTCGCTGTACACGGAGTCGTCGACGGCGACGAACTTCGGCAGCGCCAGTACGTCTCCGTCGACCCTGAAACGGTTCTGTTCGACGGCCTTTTCCAGGATCAAGCGCCCGGCTTTCCGCTCCGACTCCGGGAAAACCCGATTGATCAGCGATTCCGGCGCGATTCCGCGCTGGTGCGGATAAGCGGCGTGGAACGCCTTCGCTGCGGCACGAAGTTTTTCCACGGCGCTCTGATAGTTTTCCGCCGAAAAGATCATGCCGTCGCCGACGTGGAGACGCACTAACTTGCCGTTTTCTTCCAGCTTCTCGAGAACTGCGTCAAGGTCCTGACGGCGTTCCTGCGCCTGCACCATGAGTTCGCTCATGGAAAGGTTCCCTGCGAAGTTCACGATCGCGGCGACTCGTTCCTCGCGAGTTGACGCCCCGCTGAGCGCGACCAGCCGGTCGCGTTCCGATTCGCGGCGTTTCCTGCCCGAGGGGCGGCTTGCATAGGGAACGAGCACTTCTCCGCCGCCGATCGTCCGCAGCGGACTGTAAAAGCGGATCACAAAGCGCTGGCCCAGCGAAGCCACCACAGGCTCTTCCAGAACCAGCTGAACCGGAGCGGTCTGTCCGGGCTGGAGGCTTTTTTCGTCGAGCAGGGACACTCTGGCCAGGACGTCGGACGTGCCGATGTGAAGACGGACGCGCTGCCAATGTTCCAAAGGTTCAGGCACGAAGCCGAGCAGCTTGAGCATGACGTCGAGACACGACGTCGCCTTGTAGACGCCGTCAGCGCAGACGACGTCGCCATGCCGAATCTCGTTCAGGTCGAGATCGTTCAGGCACATGGCGACGCGCTGCCCGGCGTAAGCGGACTCGACGTTTTTCCCGTGGACCTGCACCGAGCGCACGCGCGATCTCCGCCCGGAAGGATAGACTTCGACTTCCTCGCCGGGAGCGATGGTTCCCTTGTAGGCCGTACCGGTGACGACCGTGCCGAATCCCGCCACGGGAAACGCCCGGTCGATCGGCATAAAGTAAGCGCCGCTGCGTTCCCGCGGCTTTACCTGGTCCACCAGGCGCTCCAGCGCGCGCCGCAGTTCGTCGATGCCGGCGCCGGTCACCGAGGAGACGCTCACGACCGGGCAGCCTTCGAGGAACGTGCCGGCCGTCAGAGTGCGGACGTCCTCTTCGACGAGTTCGAGCATCTCTTCGTCGACCAGATCCTTTTTCGTGATGGCGACGATGCCGTGCTGAACGCCAAGCAGGCACAGGATGTCCAGATGTTCCCGCGTCTGCGGCATCACGCCTTCGTCCGCCGCGACGACCAGCATGACCGCGTCGACGCCTGAAGCTCCCGAGACCATCTGCCGGATGAAACGGTCATGACCGGGAACGTCGATCAGGCTGATCACTCGCTCGCTGGGCAGGAGCAGCGGCGCGAATCCCAGTTCGATCGTGATGCCGCGCTTTTTCTCTTCTCCCAAACGATCGCAGTCGATTCCCGTCAGAGCTTTGACCAGCTGCGTTTTGCCGTGGTCGATATGTCCTGCGGTGCCGACGACAAGTGAAATTTCACGCCGGCTCATCGTTTCGTCTCCAGGGCTTCTTCAAGCGAACTGATCAGAGCATTTTCGTCCTCGGCCGGCAGCGTGCGCATGTGGAGCAAAAGCTCATTGCTGCGCGCTCCGGCGACGACGGGCAGAGTACAGCGGCGCAGGCGCTCCTGCAAGACGCCGGCGTTTAAATTCTCGTTGGCCGGAAGCAGCGAAACCGCCCAGCCCGGCAGCGGACGTTCCGGATAAGCGCCGCCGCCGACAGCGTCTTCGACCGGCACGACTTTCGTCTGCAGACAGAAATCCGCCAGTTCGGAATCGATTCTTTTTTTCAAGGCGGCCGCCCGCGCCTTCAATTCGTCTTCAGACGCGGCGATCATGCCAAGGGAAGGGATTTTTTTCCAGTCGCCGCGAAGATAAATGCGAAGCGTCGCCTCCATGGCGGCCAGCGTCATTTTATCGCAGCGCAGGGCGCGCAGCAGCGGGTACTTGCGGATCCGATCGATGATCTGCTTTTTGCCGACGATGGCGCCGATCTGCGGACCGCCGAGAAGCTTGTCTCCCGAAAAAGTGACGACATCGACGCCGGCCTCGAGACATTCGTTCACCGTCGGCTCGCCCTCAAGGCCCAGCGTCCGGGCGTCCACAAGAATGCCGCTCCCCAGATCCTCCACCATCATCAGTCCCTTGGCGTGGGCCAGTTCGGCCAGATCTTCCCGGAGCGGCAGCGACACGTACCCCGTGATGCGGAAATTCGACGGATGGACTTTGAGCAGCATCGCCGTTTCTTCGCTGATCGCGTTTTCATAATCCTTCAGATGAGTGCGGTTCGTGCAGCCTACCTCCACCAGGCGGGTCCCGGCGAAACTCATGATGTCGGGAATGCGGAACGAGCCGCCGATCTCCACCAGTTCCCCGCGGGACACGACCGCTTCCTTTTTGCCGGCCAGCGCGGCGAGCACCAGCAGCACCGCGCCCGCGTTGTTGTTCACGACGAGCGCGGCTTCCGCTCCCGTCAGCTGGCAGAGAAGCCATTCCACGTGGAAGTTTCTGTGTCCGCGCGCGCCGCTTTCGAGATTATACTCGAGCGTGCTGTACCCGCAGGCGGCCGCGCGCGCCGCCTCGGCCGCTTCGGCAGAAAGGCAGGAACGTCCGAGATTCGTGTGCACCACGACGCCGGTGCAATTCAGCACGGGACGCAGACTGGGACGCAGCCGGCGTTTCAACTCCTGACGCAGTTCCGCGAAAAAAACGTCGTCGTCGAAACTCAGCACCTCTCTGTCGAGGATCATGTCGCGCCAGCGTTCCAGAGCGTCGCGGCACATACGCTTGAGACTGTCACGGTCGATAATGCCGCCGAATTCGCCCAGGCGGTCGTCAGTGAGAATTTTTTCCATGGAAGGGAGTGAACGCATCAACTCCTGGACGGACTCGACCTTACGCTGCTTCTTAACCAATATGAACACGCTCCCACAGTAGATTTCGAGTAGCATTTTCAACCTTGAATGCTATAATCATTATTGTTGTCATTTATTATCTCACGAATATCGGAATTGGAGGAAAAAAAAGATGATTCAAATCGATGCCAGAGGCAAAGCCTGCCCCGAACCCGTGATCATGACCAAAAACGCGCTCGCCGACAATCCTGACGCCGTCGCCGTGCGCGTGGACAACGTGCCGGCCGCGCAAAACGTTTCGCGCTTCTTCGAAAGCAAGGGCTATAAAGCCGTTGTCAGCGGAGAAGGCAAAGATTTCACCGTCACCGGCGCCCGCGACGGTTCGGCGCCGGCCCCCGAGTCCTGCGGCTGCGACCTCGTGCCGTCGGCCAGACTGAAGAACGCCGTTTTCATCGCTCACAGCAGAATCGGCGGCGACGACCCGCAGCTCGGCGAAGTGCTGATGAAAGCGTTCCTCGGCACGCTGGTGCAGTACGACGAAAACGAGCGCCCCTCAGTCATCGCCCTGATGAACGAGGGCGTCACGCTTGCGGAACAGGGCACGTCCAGCGCGGAAACGCTTCGGGATTATGTGGCGCGGGGCGGCACAGTACTTGTCTGCGGGACCTGCCTGAAGCATTTCGGCCTGATGGAAAAAGTCGGAGTGGGGATCGTCTCCAACATGTTCGAGATCGTTTCCACTCTGCTTGCCTGCAATACTCTTTCTCTGTAAATTCCCCACTGCAAATCTAAAAATGATGGAAGCCCTTCCGAACAGACAAGGAGCTTCCATTTTTTATTTACAGGAACGCGTCAAGACGCCCGCATCGGCCGTCAGGGGCCGCATAACAGACTTCGCAGCGCAGCAGAAATCCCGTCCGCTCCAGAACCTTCCGCCGGACGTGCCTGACCAGCGCGAAAACTTCCGCCGAAGAAGCCCGTCCGCGATTGACGATAAAGTTGGCATGGCGCGCGCTGATCTCCGCATCGCCGACGCGGGCACCTTTCAGCCCCGTCTGCTCGATCACCATGCCCGGCGGCCCGTACGTTTCGTAAAGCGGAGGCTCGTTGCTGAACACCGATCCACAGTTGGGCAAGTTCAGCGGAAATTTTTCCCGGCGTTCCTTCAGAATCTCCAGCATCTTCCGGCGCACATCGCCGGGCGTGCTTTGTCGAAGTTCCAGTTCCACGCCGAGAACAACGCTTTTCTTTTCCTGAAAGACCGAATGACGGTAGGAAAAATTGCACTCCGCAGCGGAGACGGCGGCAACATTCCCCCGCTCGTCCAAAACCTCCACGCAGACCACGGCGTCTCCGATGCTCTGCCTGAGACTGCCGCCGTTCATATAAACCAGGCCGCCGAGGTTGCCGGGGATGCCCACGATATGTTCGAGCCCCGCCAGGCCGCGACCGGCGCACGCCCGCGCCAGCATCGGCGCCCAGATCCCGGCTTCCGCTCTGACCCTCGAGCCGGAAAAGCGGCAGCGGCTCATCTTGCGCCCCAGCTTTATGATGACGCCGCGGTAACCGGCGTCGTCGAAAAGCATGTTGGAACCGTGACCGATGACAAGAAACGGAACGTTTGCTTCTCCGGCGATGCGCTGCGCCGCCGCGGCCTCCTCCGCGCTGCGCGGTTCGATCACATAATCCGCGGGGCCGCCGATCTTCCAGTGGCACAGGGTTCGCAGCGGCACGCCGGCCTTCCAGATCAATCCCGAATCAGTCAGGATTTCGCCGAGTGTGTTGGCCATATTTCCTTTTTTCTCCTCCTGAAGCGAAAGACGTGTTCAGTCCTTTTCGTCCCGCAGAAATTCTCTGCCGGTTCTTTTTCGGCGGGCGGATCAGGCAACGCTCGTTCCAGCCGATCAGATCCTCCCGCCCCGCTTTGCGCAGGGCTTCTGCCACAAGGTCGTAATTTTCGGGCTGCCGATATTGAAGCAGCGCGCGCTGCAGGGCTTTTTCGCGACCGCCGCGGGGGACGTACAGCTTTTCGCCCGTCGTCGGATCGAGCCCTGTATAGAACATGCAGGTCGAGAGGCTGCCCGGCGTCGGGATAAAGTCCTGCACCTGCTCCGGGGTGAAACGCTGATCGCGCAGGAACTCCGCCAGCTCGACCGCGTCTTTCAGCGTACATCCCGGGTGGCTGGAAATCAGATACGGCAAAACGTACTGTTCCTTTCCCGCGCGCCGCGTCGCCTCTTCGAAGAGCTTTTTAAAGCGCACATACTCCTCGATGGGCGGCTTGCCCATCAAACGCAGCACGCGCAGGCTGGCATGCTCCGGCGCCACGCGCAGCTGACCGGAGACGTGGTGGCGGCATAGCGCCTCGATAAACTTTTCCCCCTCGGGATCGGCGAGGATATAATCATATCGCAGTCCCGAGCGGAGAAAAACTTTTTTCACGCCGGGAACGGCTCTCAGTTTTTCAAGCAGCCGGATGAATTCGCGATGAGTCGCGCGCAGACGCGGGCACGGCTTCGGCGAAAGGCACTGCCGGTGGCGGCAGCAGCCGCGGCGCAGCTGGTCCTCGCAGGCGGGCGCGCGGAAGTTCCCCGTCGGGCCGCCGACGTCGTGGATGTACCCCTTGAATTTCGGATGGCGCGTCATCTCGCGGGCTTCCCGCAGGATCGATTCATCGCTCCGCGCCTGGATGATGCGCCCCTGGTGGGCGTGGATCGCGCAGAAAGCGCAGCTGCCGAAGCATCCGCGCGTGCTGTTGATGCTGAAGCGCACCTCTTCAATGGCGGGGATGCCGCCGCATCTGTCGTACATGGGATGGGCTTCGCGGGTAAACGGCAGCTCGTTGACCAGATCGAACTCTGCCGTCGTCAGCGGGCGCATGGGCCTGTTCTGCACCATGTAACGGTCGCCGACTTTTTGCGCCACCGCCGCGCCGCGGATGGGATCCTGCTCGAGGCTTTGCAGGCGGAACGCCTCGGCATAGGCCGCCTTATCGGCCGCGACCGCCTCGTAGGACGGGATTTCCACGCAGTCCTCGGGTTTGAATTTTTTCATCACGCAGGTGCCCGGCACCAAGTCGATCTCACGCACCGGGACGCCCGCGTCAAGCCGGGCGGCGATTTCTTTCAGCTGAAGTTCGCCCATGCCGTAAATCAGAAGATCCGCTTTGCAGTCGGCAAGCATTGGCCGACGCACCCTGTCCGACCAGTAATCGTAATGGCTGAAACGGCGCATGCTGGCTTCGATGCCGCCGACGACCAGCGGCTTCGTCCCCCAGATCTCGCGGACGCGGTTGCAGTAGACGATCGTGGCCCGATCGGGCCGATGTCCGGTTTCGCCGTTGGGAGAATAGGCGTCGTGCCCCCGCTTGTTGCGCGAGGCGGTCAGCTTGTTCAGCATGGAATCGAGGTTGCCCGCCGAGACGAAAACGGCCAGCCGCGGCTCCCCCATCGCTTCGAAATCGCGGCGGCTGCGCCAGTCGGGCTGGGCGATCACGCCGATGCGGTAGCCCAGGTATTCCATCCAGCGGGCGATCAGGCCGTTGGCAAACGTCGGGTGATCCACGTAAGCGTCGCCGGTGATAAATAGAAAATCCAGCTGCTCCCAACCGCGGCGTTCCATGTCCCGCCGGCAGACCGGCAAAAAATCGTTCATTCCCATGGCCTCTTTACCGTTCCAAATCCATCAGTTCCGCCCAGATCGAATTGCCGACGCGCATTCCCCGCGGCGAAAGGGCTACGCCGTTCCCGCGCCAGACAAAATCCTGTTCCGGCAGGGAGCGCAGGCGCTTCGTTATCGCGTCGAGCCAACGTTCGCCATAGCGCGCGGCAAACTCTTCGAAACGGATGCCTTCGCTCGTGCGCAGCGCCAGTACCGCCGCTTCCGAAGCTTCCCGGGCCTCGGACAGTTTCTCGCGAAATTCCACGGGGCTTTGTCCGTTCTCGATCCGCTCCGCCCACCGCTCCAGGCTGCGGCAGTTGGCGAAACGGACGCCGTTCAGAAAGCCCCAGGCGGCCGGCCCCGCCGCACACACGTCGCTGCGCCTCCAATAGGCCTGATTGTGCCGGCTTTCGAATCCCGGGACCGCAAAACTGGCGATTTCGTATTGCTGCAATCCCTGACGCGGCAGATAATACTGCGCCCAGCGATACATTGGATAGCCGTCCGGCAGTCCCGGCGGCCGACGACGCCCCCAAAAGCTGCCGTCTTCGATCGTGAGCTGGTAGACGGACAGGTGCGTCACGCCTGCGGCGACGAGCTTCGACATGTTTTCGTGCCAGCGCCTCAGCGTCTGGCGCGGCAGACCGAAGATCAGATCGGCGCTGACGCGGAACCCTTTTTTCATGCAACGTTCCAGAATCCTCAGCGCCTGCGCGCTGTCGTGCGGACGGGCCAGCATCCTCAGTTCCCGATCGTCAAGGGACTGCACGCCCACGCTGACGCGCGTGACGCCAAAATCTTTCCAGAGCGCCAGTTTTTCCTCGTCGGCGCTCTCGGGATTGGCTTCGACCGTAAACTCGCAGGCGGGCTCCCGCGGAATTTTAGCCAGCGCGCCGAGCAGTTCGCGCCAAAGAACCAACGGCAGATACGACGGCGTGCCGCCGCCGATGTAGACCGTTGAAAATTCCCCTCCCGAAAGCCCGCGCCGTATCGTTCCCAGCTCCGCGACGACGCACGCCAGCCACCGTTCCATCTGCCCGCTTCGCGGCGCAAAGCTGTAAAACGCGCAGTACGGGCATTTGGAACGGCAGAAAGGCACGTGGACGTAAAGCGAGAGGCGGCGTTTATCTGCCATCCTCTTCATCGTTCACGTCGAGGAACGAGAGGAACGCTTCCGGCGGGATGGAGACTTTGCCGATCTGCTTCAGGCGTTCCTTTCCTTTCTTCTGTTTTTCGAGCAGCTTGTTCTTGCGCGAGATGTCGCCGCCGTAGCACTTGGCGAGCACGTCTTTGCGCAGCGCCCGCACGTTGGTGCGCACGATCACCTTTTTGCCGATCGAGGCCTGGATCGGCACCTCGAACAGCTGGTTGGGGATCAGCGTTTTCAGCTTCATGGCCGAGGCGTGACCGCGGTGATAGGCGTCGTCGACGTGGCATATGAACGAAAACGCGTCGATCGGCTCCTGATTGATGAGCATGTCCACCTTGACCAGATTCGAGGCCCGGAAGCCGATATGCTCGTAGTCGAGAGACGCATAGCCGCGCGTCAGCGACTGCAGCTTGTCGTAGAATTCCACGATGAACTCGGCCAGCGGCAGGTCGTAGACAAGCCGCGCCCGCTCGGGCGTGATGTAGTCGAGATTAAGATAAACGCCGCGCTTGTCCTGACAGAGCTGCATGACCTTGCCCACGTAATCCTTGGGCGTGTAGACCGTCAGCCGGATCATCGGTTCCTGGACTTCCCGGATCTCTCCTTCCGGCGGGAAATCGCCGGGGCGGTGCGCTTCGACGACTTCGCCGTCTTTCTTGACGACGCGGTACACCACATTGGGGGCCGTGGCGACGAGATGGACGTCGAATTCGCGCTCGAGCCGCTCGCGCGAGATGTCCATATGCAGCAGCCCGAGGAAGCCGCAGCGGAATCCGAAGCCCAGAGCCGTCGAAGTTTCGGGATCGTAAGTCAGCGAGGCGTCGTTCAGCTTCAGTTTCTCCAAAGCGTCGCGCAGCTGCGGGAAGTCGTCGCGCTCGACCGGATAAAAGCCGCAGTAGACCACCGATTTCACCGCTTGGTAACCGGGAAGCGCCTTTTCCGCCGGCCGGGCGACGTTCGTCACGGTATCGCCGACGCGCGCCTCGTCAAGCGTCTTGATGCTCGCCGTAAAGTAGCCGACTTCCCCCACCCCCAGCGCCTCGACCGGCGTCCAGCCCGGCGAAAAGACGCCCACTTCTTCGACCGCATAGGAAGCGCCCGTCGCCATCATCTTTATCGCGTCGCCGCGCTGCATGGCGCCGTTCACGATGCGGACGTAGCAGACAATGCCGCGATAGTTGTCGTAAACGGCGTCGAAAATCAGCGCCTGCAGCGGAGCGTCCTCGCTCCCCCGCGGCGCGGGAACGCGAGCGACGACCTGCTCCAAAATCTCATGGATGCCGATGCCTTCCTTGGCGCTGCAGCACACGGCCTCCGAGGCGTCGATGCCGATCACGTCTTCGATCTCGCGGCGGACTTCCTCCGGGCGCGCCGAGGGCAGATCGATCTTGTTCAGAACCGGGAGCACCGTCAGATCGTGGTCGACCGCCTTGTAAGCGTTCGCCAGCGTCTGCGCCTGGACCCCCTGCGTGGAATCCACGACGAGCAGCGCGCCCTCGCAGGCCGCCAGGGAGCGCGACACTTCGTAGCCGAAATCGACGTGCCCCGGCGTGTCGATCAGGTTCAGCACGTACGTTTGCCCGTCGGCGGCATGATAATCCATGCGCACGGGAACGGATTTGATGGTGATGCCCCGCTCCCGTTCGATCGCCATGTTGTCGAGAATCTGCTCCTTCATGTTCCTTTTGGCGATCGTTCCCGTCGCCTCCAGCAGACGGTCGGCAATCGTAGACTTGCCGTGGTCGATATGGGCGATAATTGAAAAATTGCGTACTTTTCGAGGATCGGCTGTCACAGAAAATCGTCCTTCCTTCGCGCATGATACAAAAATTGCGGTTTCTGATCCGCAAGCTAGTATACACGATTTTCCTGCCGGCACAAAGTATTTTTGATTTTAGACCTTCAAATGCCCGTTCGCCAAAAAAAATAAAATTCTTCGAGAAAGAACTTTTTCTCTGTTATTATTTGCAAAAAAGCTTTCAATGCGCAGTCCTCGGCTTATTTCGTTGCAGGGGTCGGCCGTCGGATAAAAATCCGGCCTTTCTTTCGGCAAAAATCATGCGCTCTATTTATTGACTTTTATTTTACGATGAAGAATAATGTCAGTGCGATTTCGCGTTCAGGTCCGCGGATTTTTTTGAACCCGAAAAAGAAAATTATTTGGAATGCAATTTCCAGAAAGAGGTATGAACCGATGACTTACGGAATCCGTCTGCTTGTTTTTCTCAAGGAAGGCGTGCTCGACACTCAGGGCAAAACGGTCGCGGCGTCTCTCAAAGGCATGGGATACGGCTGCCTGAAAAATCTGCGCGTCGGCAAGTACATCCATCTCGACGTCGACGCCGCTTCCGAGGCCGAAGCCGCCGCGCAGGTTGAGAAGATGTGCGACGATCTGCTTGTCAACGATATTATCGAAGAATTCACGATCGAATCAGAGGCGGCCCGCGCATGAAAACCGCCGTCGTCGTCTTTCCCGGCAGCAACTGCGACCAGGACGCCGTCAAGGCCGCGGCTTCGGTCGCAGGAGCGACGGCCGTCACCGTCTGGCACAAGGAAACAGCTCTTCCCGATCGTACCGATCTGGTCATTCTCCCCGGCGGTTTTTCATACGGCGACTATCTGCGCTGCGGCGCCATGGCCGCGAATTCGGCGATCATGAACGCGGTCAAGGAACACGCCGCCAAAGGCGGCCTCGTTCTCGGCATCTGCAACGGCTTTCAGGTGCTGACCGAAAGCCGTCTGCTTCCCGGCGCGCTTTTGGCCAACGACTGCATGCATTTCGTCTGCAAGCCCATGACTATCCGCGTGGAGCGCGACGATCTGCCCTTCACTCTTCGTTACAAGAAGAACGAGGTCCTCACAATCCCGATCGCCCACAACGAGGGACGCTATTACATCGACGCCGAAGGTCTGAAACTCCTGGAAGGCGAAGGGCGCGTCGCCTTCCGCTACTGCGACGCGCGGGGCAATATCACCCCGGAAAGCAATCCCAACGGCGCGCTGAACAATATCGCCGGCATCGTCAACGACCGCGGCAACGTGCTGGGGCTGATGCCGCATCCCGAACGCTACAGCGATCCGTTGCTGGGCGGAAACGACGGCGCCGGATTCTGGAGTTCCGTAAAAAGCTGGCTTGAAGGAGGCCTTCGCTGATGAATTACAAAGAAGCAGGACTCCGCGAGTCCGAATATCTTTCTCTAAAGAAAACGCTGGGGCGCGAACCCAACGAGCTCGAACTGCGCATCATGGGCGTGATGTGGTCGGAACACTGCAGCTACAAGTCCACGCGTCCGCTGCTCAAAAAACTGCCCAAGGAAGGCCGGTACGTCGTTCTCGGTCCGGGGGAGAACGCCGGCGTCATCGACGGCGGCGCAGGCGTCGGCATCGCCTTCAAGGTCGAGAGCCACAACCATCCTTCGGCGGTCGCCCCCTACCAGGGCGCGGCGACCGGCGTGGGCGGCATCATCCGCGACATCATCGCGCTGGGCGCGCGGCCGGTCGCCTCGCTTGACGGACTGTTCTTCGGCTCCGAGCAGTCGCCGGTCCACGACGGCGTCGTCAAGGGCGTCGGCGGCTACGGCAACTGTATCGGCGTTCCCACCATCGGCGGCAAGACCTGTTACGATCCCACCTACGAGGGCAACCCCCTCGTCAACGCCATGAACATCGGCACGGTGCGCCTCGACAAGATCGTCAGCTCGCAGACGGCCAAGCCCGGCCAGGCCGTCGTCATCCTCGGCTCCAAGACCGGGCGCGACGGCATCGCCGGCGCAGCGTTCGCCTCCGCGGAACTGAAAGACAACGCCAAGGAGAGCCGTCCGTCGATCCAGATCGGCGATCCCTTCGTCGAAAAACTGCTCACCGAAGCGTGCCTGGAGATGCGCGACGCCGGGCTGTTCGTGTCGATGCAGGACATGGGCGCGGCCGGGATCCTTTCTTCCTCGTCGGAAGTGGCCGCCAAAAGCGGCGTCGGCATGACGATCGACTTCGACAAGGTGCCGCTGCGGGCGGAAGGCATGGAGCCGTGGGAAATAGCCCTGTCGGAATCCCAGGAGCGCATGCTGCTGATCGTCGAGGACGCGAAAATGCCCGAAATTTACGCGATCGCCGAGAAGTGGGGGCTCGACGCCACGGAAATCGGCCGCACCGAAGAGGGCGACCACTACCGCATTTACTGGAAAGGCGGGATCGTCGCCGACATTCCCGCCACGACGATCGGCAGCGACTGCCCCACCATCGACTGGCCGCAGCAGCGCCCGGACTTGGAAGCCCGCTGGAACAAAGAGCTCAAGTTCGACGCGCCCGGCCCGGGACAGGCCCTTCTCGATCTGCTGAGCGATTCCAACCTGCACTGCAAGGAAGACATTTACGTCCAGTACGACTCGATGGTGCAGACGAACACCGTCGTCGGCCCGGGATCGCCGGTCAGCGTGTTCCGCATCGCCGACTCGGGACGGCTGTGCGCCGTCAGCATGGAAGCCGATCCCTGGGGCTGCGAGCTCGATCCCGAGCGGGCGACCGCCAATCTGGTGGCCCGTTCCTGCCGCGCGCTCGCCGTCGCCGGCGCCGTTCCCGGCGGTTTGACCAACTGCCTCAACTTCCCTTCGCCGGAAAATCCGCAGCACTTCTGGGTGCTCTCTCGCAGCGTCGAAGGCATGGCTTCCGCCTGCCGCGAGCTCGACTGTCCGGTCGTATCCGGCAACGTCAGCCTCTATAACGAAACGTCCGCCACGGCGATCCTGCCGACGCCGCTGCTCGGCGTGGTCGGCATCGTCGAAGCGCCGGCGGTGATGAAGTGCGGCCGGTGGAAAGAGGGCGACATTCTTTTCCTGGCCGGCTGGAACGAAGGGACTTTGGCGGCGAGCGTTTATCAGCGTCGTTACGCGCGCGATTTCGCCGGACGTCCCGTTCCCTTCGTGCCCGAGCGCGAAAGGGCTTTCGCCGCCGCCGCGCTGGCCACGGCGAAAGCTCAGGCGGCAGACAGCGCCCGCCCGATCGCCGGCGGCGGCCTGCTCATCGCCCTCGCCAAAGAGGCGATCGAGAGCGGCGTCGGCGTCGATCTGAAAGACAAGGATTACAGCGCTGCCGACCTCTTCGGAGAAGGCGCCACCGCGGCGGTCTACGCCGTGCCAGCCGTAAAGGTCGAAAAGTTCCGCCGCTGCTGGAAGGACGTGCCTCTCGAGGAGATCGGCGTTGTCGGCGGTCCATGCCTCGCCGTCGGCGGAAAATGCCTCCGCAGCGTCGAAGCGCTGAACAAGGCGTTCAGAAATCTTTGAAATTTCCAGCGCGAGCCGCATCCTTTCACCGGCAGCAGCTCGCGCGACCGCGGTGTTTTTTCGCGCCGCGCCGAAGTTTGGGCTGACGGGCACGCCTGAACCGTCTGCAATCGAAATATCTGGCTTTGATCAATTGGAGGACAGAAGACCATGGGCAATCTGACGTACGAAAAGGCCGGCGTCGACATCAAGGGCGGCGACCATTGGGTTGAAACGATCAAGGGCATTATGAAACGCCGCAAGTCCGACCCGCGAGTCGTCGGCGGCATCGGAGGCTTCAGCGGACTGATGCGCCTCGACGGGGACCGGCTGATCGCCGGCTGCTGCGACGGCGTGGGGACAAAAGTCGAGATCGCCCGCGCTGCGGGGATCTACGACGGTCTCGGACAGGACCTCGTGGCCATGAACGTCAACGATCTGGTCACCGGCGGCGCCGTGCCGCTCTTCTTTCTGGATTACATCGCCTGCGGCGCGCTGAACGAAGAGATGATGTCCGCCGTGGTCACGTCGGTCGTCGAGGCCTGCGAGTATTGCGGCTGCGTATTGCTCGGCGGCGAAACCGCCGAAATGCCCGGAGTTTACGGCAAAGAGAGCTTCGACCTGGCGGGGTTTGCCGTCGGCACGCTCAAAGAATCGGAAATCATCGACGGCTCCAAGGTCAAAGAGGGCGACGTCATCATCGGACTGCACAGTTCCGGCGTCCACAGCAACGGCTACACGCTGGTCCGCTCGGCGCTGGCGGAGGAGATCGCCCACGGTCTGGACGAAGAAGGTCCCGTCGCGGGCGAAACGCTGGGACAGACGCTGATGAAGCCGACGCGCCTCTACGTTCCCCAGGCCATCGCGGCGGCGAAGACGGGCAAGGTCAAGGCCATGGCGCACATCACCGGCAGCGGCCTCGAAGACAACATCAACCGCGTCGTCCCCGCTCCCTGCGTCTGCAAGCTGAGCTACGACTGGCCGCGCCCGGCCGTTTTCGATCTGATCGCCTCCAAGGGCGTTTCCGAAGAGGAGATGCGCCGTGTCTTCAACCTCGGCATCGGCTACGTCTTCATCGTCTCGCCCGAAGACGAGGCCGAGGTCGTCTCGGTCCTCGAATCGCTCGGCGAAAAACCGCGCCGCGTCGGGCGCGTCGTCAGGGCATGACCTGCAAAATCGGCATTCTCGTCTCCGGCCGCGGCACGAACATGGAAGCCATCGTCGATCACATCGCCGCGGAAAAAGCCGACGTGCAGGTGCTTTTCGTGGCCAGCGACAACGCTTCCGCGGCGGGGCTGCGCCTTGCCCGCCAGCGCGGCATTCCCACGGCCGTGCTGCCCTATAAAGACGGACGCGCCGCCGGCGAAGCGGCCGTCGAAAAACTCTGGCAGGAGCGCGGGATCGACCTGCTCGTTCTGGCCGGTTTCATGCGCCTGTTGACGGGCGAGTTCGTCGGCCGCCATGAAGGGCGCATCCTCAACATCCATCCGGCGCTGCTGCCGAAATTTCCCGGCGCGCACGGCATCGAGGACTTCTGGAAAAGCGGCGAGCCGGTCAGCGGCGTCACGGTCCACCTCGTCGACGACAAGATGGATCACGGCCCGATCCTGGCGCAGCGAGAAGTGGCCCGCGAAAGCGAAGACACGATCGAGACTTTCGAGGCCAAAATCCACGCCGTGGAGCATCAGCTCTACTGGCAGGCGTTGAAAGACTACATCAAGCGGATTTCATAGGAGGTCTGTACATGAAACGCAGAGCGCTTATCTCGGTGGCCGACAAGTCGGGAGCTCTCGAACTCGGCCAAACTCTCGTTGCACTTGGCTGGGAGATTTTGTCGAGCTCCGGCACGGCAAAGATGTTCCGCGACGCGGGCGTTCCCGTCGTCGAAGTCTCCGATCTGACAAAATTCCCCCACATCCTCGGCGGCCGCGTGAAGACGCTTCATCCGCTCGTTTTCGGCGGCATCCTGGCCCGCCGCGACCTCGAGGCGGACGTCAAGGACATGCAGGATCACGGCATCGCCGGCATCGACATGGTAGCGGTCAATCTCTATCCGTTCGAAAAGACGGCCCGCTCCGGCGCCGTTCTCGACGCGCTGATCGAAAACATCGACATCGGCGGCGTGGCGCTGATCCGCGCGGCCGCCAAGAACTACCGCTACGTGGCGGTCATGACCGATCCGGCCGATTACGCTCCCGTTCTCGAAGAGCTCAAGGCCGAGGGCGACGTGACGCTGGAAACGCGCCGCCGCCTGGCGCTTCGCGCTTTCGACGCCACCGCCCGCTACGACGCGACCATCGGCGACGGACTGCGCCGCGAGCTGGGCGAAAAACCCGGCGAGGATTCCGTGACGCTGTCGCTCGTGCGCACGCAGGAACTGCGCTACGGCGAAAATCCCCACCAGCGGGCCGGCGTTTACCTTCCGCCGCTGGCCGACTCGCCCGTGACGCAGCTGGCCGGCAAGGAACTCTCCTACAACAATCTGCTCGACCTCGACGCGGCCATGCGCGCCACCGCCATGCTGCAAAGCGACGTTGGCGCCGTCGTCATCAAACACACAACGCCGTGCGGCATGGCGATCGGGAAAACGGTCGCCGAAGCCTACGACCGCGCCTTCGCCTGCGATTCGCTGTCGGCGTTCGGCGGCGTCGTCGGCGTCACCCGCCACATCGACCTCGAAACGGCCGGAGCCATTTCCAAACACTTCACCGAGGTGCTGCTGTGCCCCTCCATCGACGACGCGGCGCTGAAGCTCCTGACCGAGAAGCGCAAAAATCTGCGCGTCATGACGTGGAAAGGCGGACGCGTCTTCGACAAGCAGATGGTTTCGACCTGGTGCGGGCTGCTGATGCAGGATGACGAACTCGCGCCTCTGCCCGATCAGAAAAAAGGCCACTGGATCGGCGCGCCCCGTCCCGATCTCTGGGACGATCTCGTCTTGGCCTGGAAAGTCGCCGCCGTGTCGAAGAGCAACGCCGTCGCCATGGTCAAAGACGGCGAAGCCGTCGGCATCGGCATGGGCTTCTGCAGCCGCGTCTTCGCCGTCGAATTCGCGGCGCGCCAGGCCGGCGAAAGGGGCCAAGGCGCGGTGATGGCTTCGGACGCCTTCTTCCCGTTCCCCGACGGCGTCGAAAAAGCGGCCGCAGCCGGGATCGCCGCCATCATCCAGCCGGGCGGCTCAGTGCGCGACGAAGAAGTCGCCGCGCGCGCTCAGGAACTCGGCGTGTCCATGTTTATCAGCGGACACCGCACCTTCCGCCACTAAACCATGGACAAGAAATTGAACGTCCTCGTCATCGGCGGGGGGGGGCGCGAGCACGCGCTCGTGTCAGCCTGCGCCCGCTCGCCCCGCTGCGGAAAGCTTTACGCCGTCCCCGGCAATCCCGGCATCGCCCAGGAGGCGGAGTGCCATGCGCTGAGCGTCACGGACGGCGCAGCGCTGGCCGCGTTCTGCCAGGATCGTCAGATCGATCTGGCCATCGTCGGTCCGGAAGGACCGCTCGCCGCCGGCGTCGCCGACGCGCTGCGCGCCCGCGGCGTGGCCGTGTTCGGCCCGTCCGGCGCGGGCGCGCAGCTCGAAGCCAGCAAGGAGTTCTCCAAAAATTTCATGGCGCGCCATCGCATTCCCACCGCGGACTTTTACGTGTGCCGCACGATGGACGAAGCGGAAGAAGCCCTCTCCCATTTTTCCAGCCCTTATATCGTCAAGGCCTCGGGGCTGGCCGCCGGCAAGGGCGTTTTCGTCGAGCCCACGCTCGACGGCGCGCGCGAAGCGGCCCGGCAGATGCTCGTCAGCAAGAAGCTCGGCGCCGCCGGCGAAACGCTGGTCATCGAAGAAGCGCTGCCCGGGCGCGAACTTTCGCTGATGGTCGTCACCGACGGCACGACGTATCGCCTGCTCAGCACCAGCCAGGACCACAAGCGCCTTCTCGACGGCGACCGCGGCCCCAACACCGGCGGCATGGGCGCCTACGCGCCCGCGCCGTGGGTCACGGGAGAGCTGATGGACCGCGTCCGCCGCGAGATCATCGAACCGTCCGTCGCCGCGCTCGGGAAAGAAAAGCTCGACTACCGCGGCGTTCTGTACGTCGGCCTGATGATCGCCCCGGACGGCACGCCCAAAGTGCTGGAGTACAACGTGCGCCTCGGCGACCCCGAGACGGAAGTGCTCCTGCCGCTGTTCGAAGGCGACTGGGTCGATCTGTGCTGGCGCGTCGCCCAAGGCGAGCTGGCGTCCTTCCCGTGGCGCAAGGAAAAGAAAAACGCCCTCTGCGTGATCCTCGCTTCCGCCGGTTACCCCGCCGCCGCATCCGCTGCGGCGGAAATCCACGGCCTTGACGCCGCCGGCGCCGTCGCGGGCGTGACCGTCTTCCATGCGGGAACGTCCGCGCAGGACGGCAAAATCATGGCGACCGGCGGCCGCGTGCTCTGCGTCACGGCGACCGGCGAAACGCTGCAGCAGGCCAGGGAGCGCGCCTACGAAGCCGTCGGCAAAATCCGCTTCCAGGGCATGCAATACCGAAACGACATCGGCCATCAGGTCTTCGAGAAAAAGTCCGTTTAAAAGGAGAACGTTTATGAACCAGCCCAAAATCGGCATCATCCTCGGCTCCGCCAGCGACGCCCCCCACGCCAAAAAAATCGGCGCCACGCTGCGCGAGCTCGGCATTCCTTTCGAGGTCACCGTCGCTTCGGCTCACCGCACGCCGGAAGACGCGGCGCATTACGCTCAAAACGCGCGAGCCCGCGGCTTGGAAGCGATCATCGCCGTAGCCGGCCTTTCCGCGGCCCTTCCCGGCGCCGTCGCCGCGCAGACGACGCTGCCCGTGATCGGAGTCCCCGTCGAGTCGGGCACGCTGCTTGGCATGGACGCGCTGCTCTCCACGGCGATGATGCCGCCCGGGGTGCCCGTAGCTTCCGTAGGCATCAACGGCGCCGCCAACGCCGCGCTGCTGGCCGCGCGCATCGTTGCCGTCCATGACGGCGTCGTCGCTGAAAAGCTGCAGTCGTACGCAGACGAAAAAGCGGCCAAAGTGCGCGCGTCTCGCCGCGACGCCCAAGTCTTCGCCGACGTGCCCATGGCTCCCGAAGAAGCGCTGCGCTGATCTTCGTAAAAACGAAAATGGGATGAGGAAACGAGAATTCGTTTCCTCATCCCATTTTCGTTTTTACGAGTCTTCTACAATCCGCGCAGCACGAGCTGCTCGCGATCGGGGCCGACGCCGATCAGAACGACGGGGATGCCGATGACCTGCTCGATGTGCCGCACATAGTCGCGGGCGTTTTCCGGCAGATCCTCGAAGGCGCGCGCCGCCGAAATGTCTTCGCTCCAGCCGGGCAGCGAATAATACACGGGCTCGACTTGAGCCAGTTTGGCGATGGCGGAGGGGAAATCCGCGACGATTTTGTCGCCGACTTTGTACGAATTGCAGACTTTGAGCTCTTTGAAGCCGGTCAGGATATCGAGCTTGGTCAGAGCCAGACAGGTGAAGCCGTTCACCCGCGCCGCGTAACGGAGCGCGACGAGATCGAGCCAGCCGCAGCGGCGCGGACGTCCGGTCACGGCGCCGAATTCGCCGCCCTTGCGGCGGATTTCCTCGCCGTCGGGGCCGAAATCTTCCGTCGGGAACGGGCCGGAACCGACGCGGGTCAGGTAAGCTTTGGCCACGCCGATGACGCGGTCCACGTACTTCACGCCGACTCCCAGACCGATGCAGCCGCCCGAGGAAACGGGATTGGAACTTGTCACCATGGGATACGTTCCGTGGTCGACGTCGAGCAGCGTGCCCTGCGCGCCTTCGCATAACACCGTCTGTCCGTTCTCGAGCGCGTTGAAGACCTCAAGCGAGACGTCCGCCACATAAGGCGAGAGCTCCTTGCCCCATTGGAACGCCTGCTCATAAATGGGGCCGAGAGCCAACGGCTCTCTGCCGTACACGCCGGTAAGGATCCGATTTTTTTCGGCCAAAGCGACGCCGAGTTTTTCGCGCAGGACATGTTCGTCCAAAAGATCTTCCACGCGGATGCCAATGCGCGTGTATTTATCGGCATAACAGGGGCCGATGCCGCGTCCGGTCGTGCCGATCTTGTGTTCGCTGTCGCGGGATTCCTCCTGGAGCTGATCGAAAAGCTTGTGATACGGCATCACCACGTGAGCGGCGCCGCTGACGCGCAGACACGCGCGGTCTTTCCCTCTGGCACGCAGTTCGCTCAATTCTTTCAGCAGCTGCTCGGGGTCGATGACGACGCCGTTGCCGATCACGCAGGTTTTGCCGGGGTAAAGCATTCCCGAAGGCAAAAGGCGAAACACGTATTTCTCTCCGTCGACGTACACGGTATGGCCCGCGTTCGCGCCGCCCTGATAACGGGCGAAAACATCGACTCTCGAGCCGATGGAATCGACAACGCGTCCCTTTCCTTCGTCTCCCCACTGAGCGCCGATAAGCGCCTCGATCTTGCCCTTCATTGTTTTTCCTCCTTCACAGACTGCTGCGAATTCCAGATCTCGTCCACAGTCACCAGCTCCACCGGTTTCAGGTCAAGTGTGCTCAGGTAGACCAGAAAAGGCAGCGTTTTCTCGCGCGCATGGCAAATCGCGACAGCGTTGCCATGTTTTCTCGCCAGTCGAAGCGCAGCATTGAATTGTGCCTTCATTGTGGACAAATCTGTCGTTCCGTCAATAAAAACTTTATTTTGAGCGACCGGGATACGATATTCCAGAGCGACTTTTTTAGCAATCGTCTTGCCGCTGGTACGGCTGTCCAGAAAACCCCACCCGGTCACCGACAGCGCCTTCATAAATCGGCGCATTGTCGGCGCGTCGGAAGTCGCCTTTGAACCTCTGTGATTGTTAATGCCGATCGCCTGCGGAAAATCTTTCCGCAGTGACGCAAGGTATTCGGCCATTTTCTTTTCCGGCACGTCAATTCCAATAACATAATTGCGTCCGCCGTTCGGATCTCCCATCGCTTGCATCGGCACATGCAGCAAAAAGGGCTGCCGCTGTTCGGCTGCATACTCAGCGATCTTGAAGCTGTGCGGCGTACCGGGAATAATCGCCCACGTCGCGCACAGTTTCAAATGGGCGATACGCTCGGCCATGCTGTAATTATAGCCGAAGTCGTCGATGACAAGAGCCAGTCGAGGCCGCGAAGCTGCGGAGGGATGCCCTTCCTTCGGCAGCGCCGTCGAGCGGAGCCGCACCAGCCAGGACGCCGCCCCGAGAATCGGTTTCGTCGTCGCGGACAGCGTTTTTTCCAGAGAAGGGAACGCCCATGGACGCCACAGCCTGTTCTCCTTCGGCAGGACGATCATGTCCTCTGCTTTTCTTGCTTCCCGACGTCGTACTTTCTCTCCATTATGCATCATGTTTGTCACAACGCAGACAACCGCAAAAGGAATCACCGCCGCCAGAACCCAGAAGGGATTCTTCATTTGCCAGGAACGGATTTCTTGTCGGGATTCAAGCTCTTATCGCCGCTTTCGCCCTTCACGGCAGCGTCATCGCTGGCCTGATCTGCGGAAATGACGGAAACATCGGAAGATACGAGCTCAGGGACGGGATCCCTCAGCGTTTCCGGTTTTTCTCCCGCGATCAGTCTCAAGAGCGTCTCTTTCGCTTTGTCGAGTTGGGGATCGCGGGACCTGGCGTCTTTTGTGGACTTTTCTTCTGCCGGCCCGTTTTTCGTTTTCCCATTCGACGTTCCCGTTCCTTCCGCCTCGCCTTTGTCTCCCTGGCTTGAATCTGCCTTGTCGCGATCTTCGTCGCTCCACAGAGACTTCACGTAAATATCGGGAGAAAGCCCGACATGATCAATGCGAACGCCTTTCGGAGTGAAATAGCGAGCCGTCGTCACGAACATTCCCGAACCATCGGAAAGATTGAAAAGGACCTGGACGGATCCCTTGCCAAAACTCTTGGCGCCGATCAGCAACGTACCGTTGCGGTCGCGCAAAGCGCCGGAGACGATTTCCGAGGCGCTGGCGCTGCCCTCGTTGATCAGCACGACCAGGGGCAATTGAGTCAGGACGCCTTCATGCGCATAGAACTCTTCGTTCGCGGAATCAACGCGCCCCTTTGTCGAAACGACAAGTCCTCCGTCGATAAACAGGTCGCAGATATCGCGAGCTGAGTCGAGCAGACCGCCGCCATTGTTTCTGAGATCGAGAATCAATCCCTTCGCCTTTTTGTTTTTGAGATCGATGACGGCCTTGCCGACATCCGGCGCGCTGGTCTTGATGAACTGGCGCAGGCGAATGTAACCGACATCGTCGCTGAGGATTTCGGCGTGCACCGTCTCGATCTTGATCGTGTCCCGCACGATCTTGAAGTCGATCAGCCTGGCCGTATCGGCGCGACGGATCCCCACGGAGACTTCCGTGCCGGGATCGCCGCGAAGCAGTTTAACAACCTTGTCGAGATCCCAGCCGATGACGATATCGTCGTTCACTCTGACAATTTCGTCCATGGGACGCAGCCCGGCCTTATCGGCGGGCGTGCCTTCAATAGGATTTATAACGAGAATTTTCCCGTCGCGGCTGGCGATGTTGATCCCCAAACCGCCAAAGGATCCTTCCAAGGAAGTTTTCTCGTCTTCCAACTGCTGAGGATCGAGAAAACGCGTATAAGGATCCTTCCACGCGCCCAGCATTCCGCGCATGGCTCCATGGACCATTTCACTCTCATCAATGTCGTTGCTTGCCGCGTCGACCTGATACGCCTCGACGATGACGCGCGCCTGTTTCAGGAGCCACAGCGAATCAGTCGAGAAAGGAGCGACCTGCGACAATTCCCCCTTGCTGGCGTACACCACGGGGATAAGAGTCATGAGGACCGCGCCGATCACGATCCCCAGCGCCACATCGCGATATTTTTTCAGTATTTTCATGAGTTCCCCGAAAGGGCTCTTCTACTCCTTCCACTACAAATATTTCAACGGATTGCGGGCCTCTCCATTGACGCGCACTTCGAAATGGAGATGCGGCCCGGTCGCTACGCCGGTCATGCCGACTCTGCCGATCGTGGCCCCTCTCTTCACGGTGTCCCCTTCATCGACCTGAATCTTGCTCATATGAGCGTAAACAGTGGCGTAACCGCCGCCATGATCGATGATGACAACCTGACCATATCCTCTCATCCAGCCGGCGAAGATAACTTCTCCCGCTCCGGCCGTCTTGATCGGCGTCCCCAGGGATGAGGCAATATCAATGCCCGTATGCTGACGTTTCGTTTTGAACCGGGGATGAACCCGCAACCCAAAACGGCTTGTCACCTTTCTGTCTGGAACCGGCCAATCGAACTTGCCGTTGCCTTCATAAGCGGGAATACGGCCGCCTTTATTGTTCCCCTGTTGAGCGGCAAGGGCCTTTTTCTTAAGGTACTCGTCAATCTTTTTCTGCAGAGCCCTTTCGGCTTCCTCGCTTTCCCGCATCGCCGCCTCATGGGCTTTTTTATCTTTCTCTACGCGAGCCAAAAGTTCCCTGCGGTGAGCTCCGGCCTGCTTATTGGCCTGCTGTTCCCGCGTGCGCTGTTTATGGCGCTGCGCCAATTGCCCGCGCGTCTGTTGAAGCTTCAATTCGTCGCTCTTCAGAGCCAACCTTTCCGCTTCAAGAGCCTCAATGTCTTTCTCGTCCTGGCGGCTCAAGCGGTTCATGAGATACGTCAGGTTGTTGAGCTCCGCCAAGTCCGCCGCCGAGAGCATTACGTTCAGATCGGCCGCGCCGCCGTATTTGTAAATAGCGACGCACCGTTTTGAAAGGATATCCTGCAAAGTTCTGATGCGCTTATTGTGCCCTTCAATGCTTTCGGCAACCTCTTTGAGCTCCCGCTCGTTCTTTTCGATCTGCAAATCAAGCAGGGCAATTTGCTCTTCGGACTGCTGGACGCGGTGATCAAACACGGACAGTTCGCGCAGATATCCCTTCTCCTTTGCCTTCGCTTCGGCAAGCTCGCGGGTATGGTATTGAATGCGTTTATTCAGCAGATCCAGTTGTTTTTTCTGCTGAGCGATCTTGTCGTCGAGGCTTGGCGCGCTCAAGGCCGGAGAGCCAAGAGCGAGCGCCAGACAAACGGAAAGCCAGGCAAATTTTCCTGGGCGCAAGCGGTATTTCGAGCCCGGCAAGGCACAAATCCTAAAGCGGGGCAGCCGCATTTTTTATGTAATGGCGCACAGCGACAAAACTGCACAGCCACCCCATCGTCACACCTGCGCAAAGCAGGACCTGGTCAAGCAAAACGATTTCTCTCCACTGCAACTGCTGACGCAGAAACGGAAGGACCGCATCGATCGTCCCCATGACATGCAGCTGTCCATAATGCAGCAGGATCACAGCAGCCACAGCGCCTAGCAGCCCCAGCAGCATTCCGTTGAGGACGAACGGGGACGCCACGTATGAGCGGGTCGAGCCGACAAGAAGCATCACCGATATCTCCTGACGCCTTGAATAAATGCTGATGCGAATCGTGTTATAGAAGACCAAGCCGCTCACAAGCATTGCGATCACGAGAACCGTCAGAGCGATTTTGGAAATCAGCGAGGACAGTTTCACCAGACGTTCGGCCAGCGCTCCGGAGTACATCAAGTCGTCGATCTCGCTCATCCCCGAAAGCTGCTTGACGATCGAAGTCACCAGCAGGGCTTGCCTCACCTTGATTTCAATTGTCCAGGGCAGGGGATTGTCCCCCAGCAGCGTTACCGCTTTCGACTGGGCGCCCATTTTCGCGCGCAGACGATCCAGCCCCTCCTGAGGGGAGATGTACTTCAGCTCCGCAATGTCGCGGTTATCCTTCAAAGCGTCGATAATGTGATGCACCGCTTCCTCCGAGGAAGCATAAGCCTGTATTACCAAGTCGCTCTGGATGTTCACGGCAATTTTGCGGATATTCAGCGCCAGAAGAGAGCTTGCCCCCACCAGAAAAAAGACCGAGGCGGCGGTGACCAGCGTCAGAAGGCTCAAACCCCAGTGACGAAAAAACAGCCGGAGCGTGTCGCGCACAACATATCTATAAGTCCCCACTGATGCTGTACCTCCCTTCCCGCTCGTCGCGAACCAGGCGCCCCATGTGCAGTTCCACCACGCGCTGGCGATACGTATCGACCAAGTGCTGATCGTGCGTCGCCACGATCACGGTGGTTCCCGCGGCATGGATGGACAGTAGCAGTTTCATCACGTACTCCGCCGTATGCACGTCCAGGTTGCCGGTCGGTTCGTCCGCCAAAAAGAGGCGCGGCGCATTGACGATCGCCCGCGCGATGGCGACTCTTTGCTGCTCGCCGCCGGAGAGCTGATCGGGCATAAGTCCTCTGCGGTTCCACAGGCCGACCTTATCGATAACGTCGTCGGTTCTTTCGCGTGCTTCCGCGCGCGGCACCCCGCACACTTCGAGAACAAAGGCCACGTTCTCCCATGCCGTCAGATTCGGCAGCAATTTGTAATCTTGGAACACCACGCCGATGTCACGGCGAAAGTATGGCAAACTGGAAGATGAAAGTCGGCGCAAGTCGATTCCGTCAAGGCTGACCTGCCCTCTTGTCGGCAGCACTTCCCGGGTCAGCATCCGCATCAGCGTCGTTTTTCCGGAACCAGTAGTGCCGATCAGGTATACGAACTCTCCTTCCGAAATATCCAGATAGATATCGCTGAGGGCCTGGATGTTCGGCGAAAAGATTTTCGTCAGTCCGTTTATGTGGATCTCCATAGCAATGCACCTCCTGTCGCCATTCCCAATCACAAGCGCCGCTGATTATCATACCACAATCACAAGCGCATTGCCCTTTCGAAGCAGAGGGCAAAGTCGGATTGGATCGCCGCGCAGGCCGCTTCCAGCCCAGCCTGCTTTTGCCACGGACGAGGAAAGAGAACCTCGCCGCCGTTCCATAGAGTTCCTCCCCAGCGTTCGGCAAAATCGGACACTTTCGAATCGTACGGGATCAGCGTGCACGGGACTTCCGCCTTCAACGAGAGCACGCCGAAGTGAAGGCGCATGCCAAACGCTCCCGCGGCGCCGCTGAAAAGTTTCGACAGCTGTTCAGCGTCGGGATATATAAGCTCGTCGACTCCGCACACGCCGCGTTCCTGAATTTCCCGCATCAGCTGGAGATCGTTCTTGTCCATCGCGACTCCGACGGTTTTCAGTTTCCCGGCGAAAGACGAACGGGCGTAAGCCCTCGCGGCTTCGTACTCCAGCTCCCCGTCATGACGGCGAAAATTTACGAGGAAATATTCGGAGCGCCGGCTCTCGTTCCTGAAAGGAAGCGCCAGGGCCAGATCGTCCGAAAGAAGACAATGTCCGTTGAGAAAAGTCTGCGAGTGAAGATCGCGGACCGAAACGATCTCGCAGCTTCGGAAGGCATCTTGGGCCAAAAGGCGATTGATCCGACGCGACAGCGGGCCGATGGACTGGCCGACCGCCCATGTTTTGCAGCCGCAGAGTTTGGCCAATCTAACTACCGTCCAATAATACCACGGACTGCGAAAACTGGAACTGTCCTGAAAAATTCCGCCGCCGCCGAGCAGCAAAGTCTCGCTGTGCCTCAAAGCCCGGACAACATCTCGGCGGGACCAGCGGTCGATTGGATAAACGCGATGCCGTTCCGCGCTTTTTTTCGGTTCCCCCGACAGCATGGCGATCTCGCGTTCCTCCAGGCCGCAGTTCTTCAGAAGCTGAATGGTCGCGGCCGCCAGCAGCTCGTCGCCGAGATTTCCCATGCCGTAGTAGCCGCAGAGCAGAACTTTCCAACGGCGCGTCATTTTACAAGAGACTGCGCAGCCGCCGGGAGAGCGGCCGCCCCAAACGGACGCCGACAACCAGGGCCAGGCTGCCCAGCACCAGGCCGATCCACCATCCGTTGAAGCCCCGAAGCAACGTTAAAGACAAGGGCGTATGGAAATGGCAGAAGCTGTTCACCGCGGAAGAGAAAGCCAGCGTCACGGCCAGGCGAAGGATTTCCCGCCAATGAGCCCACATTTCCTGACGTTTAAGATAGTACCAGACGACCAAGGCCGGATAGCCGACGAGAAATTCCTTGGTTCTGGGACGGGCGCCGAGGATTTTTTCAAGCCAGTCGCGGAACATGATCTCGGACGTCCCGACGAGCCCGTAATTGCCGCTGCGCAGCAGCATCACTGCGGCGGCCAGCAGCAGCGTTCCCGCCAGCACGAGTTCGCCCCAAAGCGGCGGCCGCGTGAAAATCTCGGCCAATGATTCGGGATGTTCGCGCTTATGCACGTCGATCAGCAGAATGAGGAGCGGCGGAAGGAGCAAGCTCAGCTTGACGCCGCTGAACGTGCTCAGGCGATACATATAGAGAGGCACGGAAAAACGGCCGGCGATCACGAGACCGCCGACAAGCACGAGCAGAAAACCTTCAGCCGCCCCGCGCAGGGGCACCTTCCAGCGCTCCATGGCCAACAGCGAAGCTTCCGCCGCCAAGAATCCGGCGGCAAACGCTCCGCCAAGGCGAGAAAGAATTCCCGCGTACAAGGAGCACACGCCAAGGACGACGGCCGTCGCCGCAAGAACGCCCAAAAACCGTTTCCGAGAAAGGAGCGAAATGTCGAAATAACGCTCAACATATCTCGCCAACAGCAGCAAAAGCAGGATCTGCAGAGCGATCGCCGAAAAAAAAGAATTGATCCATGGGCTGGACGGAGCAGGGGCCGGCCACAGACGCTTGAAGCCGTTTTCGTCGAGGCGCGCCCGCAGAGCCCTCACGTCCTCGCAATATTCGGCAAGCTGAGGCGCAACGGCACGCAAAGGATCCGCGCGGAGCACCAGAAGACGCACTTCTCTCTCCTCCGCGGCGCGATAAAAACGGTTCAGCATAATGGGGCGAATGATATTCCTTTTCAAGACTTCCTCGCGATCCACGGCATGCAGCGACACGACGTTCGGCCAAGCGGCAGCGACCTGCCCGGCCGCTCCGTACTGCCGCGAGAATTCTACCTGCGCCATCAGCAAACCGCGTTCCTTGACAAAGCTGCCCAGTCGTTCCGTATAAGGGTAGGTTGCGGCAATTTCTCCAGTGGGACAGAGGACTTTGACGCTGGAGAAATTGTCGCAGATAAACGTCAAGCTCTCTTCGAGTTCTTCGCCCGAGCTGCCCATACTGGGCGACGGCGCGAAAACCAACGGCACGCCGGCCGCCGAAAGGTACTGCATCGAACGCAGATCGGGCAAGACGCCCGCTTTTTCCATCTGCACATAAGGACGCGGTATCCTGAAATAGACGGTCTGGCCGTCAGCAACGCTCTCTCCGTTCTTGAAGCGTCTCTTTAAATATTCTTGCTGCAGTTCCGCCAACGCCGGATCCTTAAGAATCACGACGGTCCCCGAGGGATAAGAAAAACTCTTGAGGACCGAATCGGGCACATCGGCTGCCGGAACCGCCGTTACCCGATCGACGGCCCCCTTGCCGAGATCTTCCGCCGTGCATTCGGGCACCATGAACGCAGAGATTCCCGCCTCCATCAACGCCGCAAATTTATTCTGTCCCTCTTCCGCGTTTAAGGAATGAAGTTCCATCAAGTCAAACACAAGCAGCGAGGAATGGTTCGCACGCTCTTGAAACAACCTCCACATGAGAGATGGCATGGCAAGCGCCAATGCCGCGAACAGACAATAAACGAACACTCTTGCGTTATTTTTAGTTTTCGTCATCATGAAGACACCTCCCAGAGTTGATTTAAAGGAAACCCCAACTCTTCCATCATAGAGCCGAACAGACACACCGGGAACCCCACGACCGTCGAGTAATCTCCGTGGATCGCCCGCGCGAAAAAACCGCCCAACCCCTGGATCGCATAGCCGCCAGCCTTGCCGAAAGGCTCGCCTGTCGCAACATAGCTTTTTATGACCGAAGCCGTCAGCTCTCTGAACTGCACCCTCGTGCAATCGTACCGAGAGAGCCGACGTTTCTTCCAAAACAGCGCCAGGCCGGTGTACACCGTGTGCTCCTTGCCCGCAAGAGACGAAAGCATGACAAAAGCTTCCGCGCCGTCGTGCGGCTTGCCGTAAATCTTTGCATCCAGGGACACCACCGTGTCGGAAGCGATGATTAACGCCTGAGGATATTTCACGGCAAGGGACTGCCCTTTCAATTCGGAAAGCCTCATGACCAAGTGCGCGGGAGATTCGCCGGCAATTCTCTCTTCGGCGACGTCGGCAGGGATAATGTCGAAGTTCAGGCCGATTTTCTCAAGGAGTTCCTTGCGTCGGGGGCTTGCCGACGCGAGGATCACGTGAACATCTCTCATGTGCATTAGAGCCAGATCAGCGCGACAAGCCCCAGCGCTCCGCAGTACAGAGCGAAAATCCACCAGCGCCCGCGGAGGATCGTGCGATGGAGCAAATACAACGCTATCAATCCGGACACAAAGGCAAGCAGCGCGCCACAAAGCCAGCCTTCGGGAAGGGATACGCCCGCCCCGGCAGCATGGCGCAGTTCGAGCACTGCCGCGCCCGTTATGGCCGGGAGAGAAAGCAAAAACGAAAAGCGAAACGCTTCCGCCGCGCTCAAGCCGCACAGAATGCCCGCAACCAACGTCGCTCCCGAGCGCGAGATGCCGGGGATCACCGCGATTCCTTGAGCGATGCCGACAATAAGGCCGATGGAAACGCAAATTTTACGCGTGCCGGGAGGAACGACCGCAAGAATCGACATCAAGGCGCTTGTCACCAAAAGCGCGCCGCCGACGCCCGCCATCGAAACGCCGATTCTCTCCACGAACGGCTTCAGCAACAGACCGATAATCGCCGTCGGCATGGATCCGAAGATGACTGCCCAGCCGAAATACCATCCGTCCGATTTCTGTCCGACCGGCATTCTGAACCCACGAAAGAATTCGAAAAGCATCCGTAAAATGTCTTTTCTAAAATAAACCAGCGTAGAACAGACCGTAGCCACATGCAGCACCAGATCGAAAGCCAGCCCCGCTTCGCCGTTCCCCGTCACATGCTGGAATATCGCCAAGTGCGCGGAGCTGCTGACCGGCAGATACTCCGTCAGTCCCTGCAATACGCCTTGCGAAAGGCTGGAAATCAATGGAGTCATCATTTTCACCCGCCTCACAGAATTTATCCGTCAGAAAATTTGTTCAGAGCTCAAAAGCTCTGAACAAATTTCAATGTCCCGTTATAACCTTGCGATCAACGGAATCACGGCGGACGCGCTGCGCATGTACTTCCTCAGCAACTCCTTGCATCGCAGGGAAATCTGCTTTTTCAAGAGCTCGTCGTCTTCCGGCAGCTCGCGTTTCAAAGCGCGGCGGACGGCTTCGGAAAACTCCTGGCGCATCCCCTCCGCGTCCTTGAAATGGATCTGACCGTAGCTTTCGAAACAAGGCTCGCCGACAAGAAGCCCCTTCTTGTCGAGCGTTACGGAGACCACAAGAACCCCGTTCTCCGAAAGTTCCTGGCGCTCCTTCAGGATCGAGCCTTCCTTCTCCCCCAACGCCATACCGTCTACCAGCACGGCGCCGGCCGGCGCTTTGCTTTTGACTCCGGCCGAATTCCGCGCAATCGAAAGGATGTCGCCATTGTTCATAATGAAAACATTTTTTTCGGGAATTCCCACTTCTTCGGCAAGCTGCGAATGACGGATCTGCATGCGGTACTCGCCGTGAACGGGAACGAAATATTTAGGCTTCACCATGCTGAGAAGCATTTTCAGCTCCTCTCTGGAGGCGTGTCCGGAAACATGCAGCCCCGCCTCCCTGCCGTACAAGACTTCGCAGCCCAGCTCGAAAAGTCTGTTGATGGTGTTGCTGACCAGTTTTTCATTGCCGGGGATAGGATTGGCGAAAAGAGCCACCACATCCTTGCTGTCAAGCTTGACCCGATGATGAGCTCCTTTGCTCATCAGGACAAGCCCGGAAAAAGGTTCTCCCTGACTGCCGGTCGTCATCACGACAAGATGGGAATCGTTGTAAGAATCCATCTCCGCCAATGGGACGACAGTCCCCGGCTCGGCCTTGATATACCCCAGGCGAATCGCCAGATCGACGTTGTTGACCATGCTGCGGCCGGCGAAGACGACCTTTCTGTTAAAGCGCGCCGCCGCGTCAAGGACCAGCTGGACGCGGTGAAGGTTGCTGGCGAAAGCGGAAATGATGACGCGCCGGTTGCGATAGGTGCGGAAAAGATTGTCGATGGCCCCGATCAACGACTTTTCGGATTTTGTAAAACCTTCGCGTTCAGCGTTCGTGGAGTCGGAAGCCATGAGCAGCACGCCCTTCCGCCCCAGTTCGGCGAAAGCGGCGTAATCGGTGACATGATCGTCGACGGGCGTGGGATCGAATTTGAAATCCCCCGTATGAAGCACGATGCCGAGGGGCGTCTCCACGGCGATCCCCAAAGCGTCGGGGATCGAATGACAGACGGAAATGAACGTGACTTTGAAGACGCCAAGCGCAACGGTTTCCCCGGCCTTGACCTCCACCAGCCGCGGCTTGTACCGCGGCGCGGCTTCCAGCATCTTCCCCTCGATCATGCCCAGAGTAAGTTTGGCGCTGTACACGGGAACGTCCAGTTTGGGCAGCACGAACGGCAGCGCGCCGATATGGTCTTCATGCCCGTGGGTGATCAGGATGCCGCGGATTTTTTTCCGATTTTCTTCAAGATAGGAGATGTCGGGAATGACAAAGTCGATGCCCAGCATCTCCTCGTCGGGGAACATCAGGCCGGCGTCGATCACCACAATGTCGTTTCCGTACTCTATGGCGTACATATTCTTGCCGATTTCCCCCAGTCCGCCCAAGGGAATAAACTTCAGCGTTTCAGTCGGCGCAGAGGCAATTTTTCTTCTGTGGGCATAGGCTGCGCGTGAGACGTTCATTGCCGTCCCTTTTTCGCTGATCGCGCGCCGGCTGTACGTTCCTTTGTTGCCCCTTCTCTGGGGTGACGCCGTTGCGGGCTGCGTTGATATTGCACTTTTCGAATTATTTTTCATCTCAACATTCCTTGTCTATAATTTTTGCGATGACTCTCGCAATGAAAGAACACTTCTGCTAAAATAGAGTTTCATAAGGCATCTTTGCATTTCAATCTTTCTTTCCCCAACTGGAGGTATAAAAGTGGCTGAACACAAGCACAACGACGATGCTGTTTTAATGACTCAGGAAGGGTATGACAAACTGAGCACCGAATTAAAACAGCTCAGAAGCGAAGAACGTTATAAAATCGCCCGCAGGATCGAAGAGGCCCGTTCTTTCGGCGATCTCAGCGAAAATGCCGAATATGCCGCGGCCAAGGATGACCAGGCCAAGCTCGAAGGCAAGATCCAGGTCATGGAATATCAGCTTTCACGCGCCAAAATCATCGATTCGGCCAGTTTGGACAATTCGCACGTTTCGGTAGGGACGACCGTGACCATCATGGATATCACCCACAATAAGGAGTTCGTCTATTCCATTGTCAGCTCGGAAGAATCCGACCCGGAAAAAGGTTTCATTTCTTCCGTGAGCCCCGTAGGGCGGGCCCTGATGAACAAAAGAGTGGGGGACGAAGTGCCCGTCAAGGTTCCGATGGGAATCCGCAAGCTCAAGATTCGCAAGATCAGAGTCAAATAATTCCAGCTGCCGAGTTCTTTGCGGAGCGCGACATAAAAACGCTGAGAGGCTCAGCATGATGGGCTGTGCCTCTTTTCTATTATATCCCACTCATTTCCGTTTGTGTAAATTTTGTGGCAAGAAAGTACGGCCGCTTCGCGTCGTTTTTTCGGATTTCATCAATCGCAAAAAAATAATCAGGTCATGTCGGGTACAGCTTAACCGGCATGACCTGATTTATCGTTTCCGTACAAAGCTCTCTCTAAATATCGAATTTAGGCATTATGATCTCTGCTTCTTCCGCCTGTTCCGTGCCGTCCTTTTCCATAAGAGTCGGTTCATAGCGCTGCCGGCGCACAGCCAAACCGCCGGGACGCCCAAAGGGATTGCTCAAACTCTCGTTGCCCATTTTAAACCGGCTGTCAGGGAACGCGGTGATGGCAAAGGATAACGTGATCCAGTCGTTGTTATTGCTGTCCGTCAGATCGTCGTTCACCGTCAGCTCCCAACGCGTACAGCAGCTGTTGTCGTACGTCAGGATGTACCCCATGGAAGACAGTTCATTCTTGTTGCCGGTCAGATCGAAAACTCCCTGCACCGCAAAGGTAAGAGAAGGCCCGATCTTTATGCCCACGCGCTGATAAAAGGTGTCCGTATCATAATTGCGATCCCAGCCATTGCCAAACGCGGAACGGCCCGACACCCTTTTCTGCTCGAATGCGGAGCCGATCTCAAAGCCGCCGCAGGATGCCCTGACGCCCAATGTTCCGATCGTCACGATCTGACGATCGCTGCCGTCGTTCTTATAGCCGTAATTCCAGTAATCGCCTTTGAAGAAGGGAGAGATGGTCCAGGCGCCGAGCCGAAAGGGATATTCGGTGTAGTAATCGATTCCCCAGCCATAGCGCTCGATAAAATCGCCCCGATAGTCCCCTCGCTTGACTCCCGTTTCCTGAAATCTTCCCCAGTTTCCCTTGAAGCGAGCATACTGAGAAAAGTCGCCAATATGAAGTCCGACCCAGGGAGAGGTCAGTCCCACTTCCGGATCGCGCCAAAGCGTCGTTTCATATTCTTTCTGACCGGGCTTTCTTACGACCGAGCGTTTTTCTCTCTGGGCCCAGCCGACATCCATGGCCCAGCCGGAATGCGCCAACGCCGCCCCCCAGAAGGGACGGGACTTGGTCTCATCCGTACTGCTGTCGTACTGATGATTGTCTCCCGCATACAGGGACAGCCAGGAGGCAATCTGTTGATCGACGCGCGCCTGATATTCGAACATGCCTTCCTGCCAGATCCCCGCGCCGAGGGCAAGCTGTCCGTTGTTCCAGGAAAAGGTCGAGCGCGCTTCCAGCCCCAAGTGTTTGTCGCTGTCATAGTTCGGCCTGATCGTCGTAACGTTTTTCGACTTGGGCTTTTGATTGACGACCATATTGAACGGCATCGTGAACAGATACGCGGAACCTGCATAAACCCGGGGATGATGGAGCACGATATACTTCCCCGGGACCATGACGATTCTCTTGGAACGAAGCAAATAATGGGGGTGCTCCTGCTTGCAGGTTGTATATGAAGCGCCGTTCCAACGCACGACGGCGCTGTCAGGGGCGCTTCCCCGCAGATAACTTCCCCGCAGCCATTTTTTCTCGTGGGCCGTCTGCGGGTCCGCAACTTCAACGCGCGCTCCTTTGATGTAAACGGCCCCATAAGGGACTTTTGACGATCCTTCGGCTCCTTCGAGATATCCGGTTGAATCGTTCAGATGATACTCAAGAAAATCACCCGTCAACGTGTCCGTATTGTGACGCTGGATTTTGATTTTTTTTCCGGCGGAGGCGAACGCTCTGATCACATTCGTCTCCGCATCCAGCGTCACTCGATCCGCTCGGAACACCAGATCGGCATAACGCGCCACGGCATGTCCCTGCGCGGTGGCAAGATGATTGACTTCGTCAAACTCAATGCTGTCCGCCTCGAGGACGACAGGCAGAGTGTCCGCTGTGACCTCGGGCAGCTTTTTCTGCGCCGCCCAAACGTCATTTGTCGGCGCCAGCAGAGAAAAAACAAGCACGAGCCCCCCGAGGCACGTCGAATACTTCGTCATTCACTCCACCACCGTATGCATCCATCTTTGACACGTATCTTGCGCTGTCCGTCCATAACCGCATTCCTGCAGACCAACGTATAAACGTCGCCGCTTACGGTCACTCCCCGAGGAAAATTCCACACGTCGTTTTTTTGCTCCCAGCGGGCTTCCGGCGTCTTCCACTCAAAAGGATGTTCAGAACGTTGCCATATTCCGTCGGCATCACGCAACGTCAACGTGCCGTTTTCATGATCGTAGGCTCCAGTGGGAGCGTTGATCGTGCGCAAACCGGATGGCCCCACGATTTGGCTTGAAATTTTGTTCAAATACTCCACAGGATGGTCGCGCACGACTTTCTCCGCGCTGATTCTCCACTGATCCTTGCCGACGTTGCGAACTGCTGTAACGCCGTCTATTTCCCAGTTCAATTCCTTGCCGATATCGACGAGGGCTCCCATGACATCAAGATCGCGCCTCAGAGCTCTTCCCCAGAGGGCCAGTGCAAGCGCAACGAATGCGATGACCAAGGCTCTTATGCAATTCCGCCGCACATGACCATTCCTTTCCAAAGTCTCTTGCGGTTTAGAGGTTGTCAATCTCGGTTGCCTTTTTGGGGGGCTCCGCAGCGTTCTCCACTTTCGTTTTTTCTTCGTTCACCTTCTGCAAATTCACGGTTTTACCGCTCAAAACATCGACATATTTATCGTTCGCCAACGCTCCCAAAGAGGCAGGGATTGGATATGCAGGAACCGAGACGTTTTTCTCGGTTTCAGAGTACATGATGGCCCCCGCCGGCACTTCTTTGGCGTTGCCGCGGATAAAGAATCCGCCCGCCAGCCCCAACGGCCCCAATGCAAGTGCGCCCACAAGGCTTGTTCCCGCTGCCGCCGCATAACTGGCTTCAAACTCCGTCGCCTTTTTGGAGGCTTCGCCCTCGCTCAGAGGCAAAGTCGGACTTCCCAGAGTTCTCAAGGACTTCACCGAGATTCTGATCTCAGAAGGGCGGCCAAAACTGCGCGGTTTCTTGACTGACGTGACAAGCCCTTCCGCAGGAGCGCCCACAGGGGCGACAAGCTTATTGTTCACGATAAGATTATGCGTGAGTTTTAACAAAACCCGATCGCCCTTTTTGGTTACCGAAGGTTTCAAGGTTTCCATCAGCTGCAGGCGAACGACCGTTCCTGCAGGAACTTCAACGGGCTCGGAGGTGACAGGATCGGAGACGACCATACCGAGCACCCGTTCCACTCGCATCGCTATGGGCTTGTCTTCCATGGAGCTTCCTTCGAGCCTTTTTTCAACAACGGGAATTCTTTCGACAAGCGGCTTATCGGCATTATTAAAAATCTCAAGGCCCCATTCAGCCACGCTCATCTTGTACAGAAGCGACGGCTGCCCTTCGGTTCCCTTCTCGAGGTAATCGATATGAGCAGACTCGCGCTCCGCCAACGTGCCTTGAAGTTTTGTGCCGTAAAGATCCTTCTCTACGCTGTCAAGTCTTGAAATCAAACCGCCTGAACGCACTGAACCATAAATCGCATTTTCCAGCCAATCAATCTGTTTCGCCGCTGTCGTGTCCGTGGCAGCACCCGCTGCGCTTCCCAGAAGACTGCACACAAGTAAAACGATTCCTACCTTTTTCATGTCTCTCGCTCCTCTTGTCTTTCACTATTTTCAGCGCAGATAGCTCATCGGATTCGTCGGGCTGTCGCTGCGGCGCACTTCAAAATGAACGTGCGGCCCCGTAGCGCGCCCGCTCGATCCCACTGTGGCGATCACAGTCCCTTTTTTCACGTTCTGTCCCTTGCGGATCATCAACGACTGGCAGTGACCGTACAAAGTCGTATACGTGCTGTCATGACGAATGATGACCGTCCTCCCATAACCGTTCATCCAGCCGGAAAAGATAACCTGGCCTCCCCGCGAAGCACGTATAGGAGTATGCCGGGGCGCGCGTATGTCTATTCCGGCGTGAAAAATCCTGGCACGTCGAATCGGATGCCGGCGCCAGCCGAATGGACTCGAGATTTTTCCCACCACCGGCCAGGAAAAACGGCCAGCCGCTCCACTGGCGGCTTTGGCAACGGGGGGAGCCGTCCGCGACATGCCTCCGCCGCTTGAACTGCCCCGATACACGGCAATAGACTGGCTTGCGCCAGGGATAAATACCTCTTGACCGGCATTCAATTCCACTTTATCGCTTAATCCGTTCGCCATACGGATCGCCCTCTCGGCGACGCCGTATTTCTTGGCAAGCGCGTTTAAAGTCTGCCCTTTGGCGATCTTGACGCTCAATCCGTCCTGATTGGGAATGCGCAGCACAATGCCGGGAGAAAGCCGATCCGGCGTGCGGAGGATGTTGGTTCCATAAAGAGAATCGATGCTGAGGTTATTTGCGCTGGCAATGGTCCACAGAGAGTCGCCCGGTTTTACCGTATACTTCCGGTATTTTACCGGATCCGCTCTCTGTTTGGAAGCGAGTTTTTCCTCGGCGCGGCTCTTTTGTTCTTCCAAGACGTCTTCCAGCAAATCTTCCGTGCGCGGAATCAGGAGAACCTGCCCCGACGAAAGCTTGTCAGGATTGCTGATGTTATTAGCCTTGCTTATCGTCGCGACAAGAATCCCGTACTTCCGCGAGATATCGACCATCCGTTCGCCCTGACCAACAGTGTGTTCCAGCCAAGGACGCTCATCGATATCTTCGCCCATCTCGTCCTTCTCACCCAGCAGCCGGACAATGACGTTGCTGTCGTCGGCTTTCTGACTGCTCAGCTCCGAAAGAGACAACGTCATAAAAGGGTCATGCACCGGCAACGGCTGATCGAAAGACTGTTTCCCATTCATCGCGGGAAGGATCGCCAACCTTCCGCCGCCAAGAGGATCTTCCTCGGGAACGACCTCATCCAGCATCAGGCCACTCTCCTCGAATTCGGGAGAATCCGGGAGCAGGGGCGAGATAACGCCGCTGGTATTTTCCCGTTCAAGCTGAACCATCTGCCCGTGAGCCAGAGCCGCACGCGCTTCAAAAGAAGGGAAAAAAGCGGAAAGCGGAAAATCCTTATAGGCAGGCAAATCTTCAGCTTCGAAAACTGCCAGAGAGATAGCCCCGGCTGTCGCCAAAATCATCGAACCCATCAAGCTCCAAAAAACTCTGCGGCTGTTTTTCTTGTCCAATCGGTCCAAGAGCAATCGTCAACTCCTCATAGATACTTTTCTCACGGTGCCAATCACGTGGGACGCTTATTCTGCATCAAGGAAGACACGATACATCTCATTATAACGCATCCATTATACTCGTTTCGGACGGTGAATTCATCTGTTCCCTCCAAGAAATTTCAGCGGCCCCGTTTCGCGCCCCGAATGCGTTAGGAGCGAGCGCTTCCGGAAGAACTTGGGATGCATGCAGGAAGCACCGCATAAAAGATGGGGTGGGGCAGACGATGATCGTCCCCCCACCCCATCTTTATACCGAGTTCTCATGGAACAATTCAATGCGGATGGCTCCTCAAGGCGCCAAGACAATTCAATGTTCGAGTCGGAAAGTCGCATGAATAGGGACACATTTTCATTTTGCGCTTTCGGTAGGATGCGAATATTCATGGGAGCAGCCCTGGCTGACGAGCTGTCTTTTCAAGGTCAAGGGAGAAACGCCCGTCGCGATAAAGTAAACTTTTTCTCCCAAGTTCATCAGGTGATCGGCCACACGCTTTAGATGTCGAAAAAGATCAATCGCGATGAAGATTTCCGCAGGCGTCTCCGCCAGATAAGGGGAAGAAAGACGCTGCATCAACGACTCGGCGCATTTGCGGCAAATCCGCACGGTTTCCCGACGTTTTTCGCGGATCACGGCGAGCACGCCGCCGTCTTCCTTATCGAGGGCAAGCAAAAAGTCGTCGATCATCTCGCTGCATCGGCGCGAAACGTCAAGCAGATCGTCGATCTTGGGCAACGGCGCGCGCCCGTGGTAATCGTTGACGTATTCTTTCAGCCGTTCGGCGACGTTGACCGCCTGATCGCCGATGCGCTCGATATCCGTGATGATCTTCATGACCGCATAGACATAGCGCAGGTCCTCGCGCATCGGCTGCCGCATGGCGATGGAATAAAGGCACTCTTGATCGATCTGCTCTTCCAGTTCGTCGATCGCGTCGTCGCCGCAGATGACATCCTCTTCCGCGCCGACATCGAGGGTGCGCAGCCCCGCTACGGCTTTGGCCAGAGCCTCTCTGGCGCCAATCGTCATCTGCTGGACGAGCGCGTACATGCGCGCTTTGTCGGACGAATAGAGATAATTTTCGAGACTGCGCTCGCTTGATTCGCTCTTTTTAGTCGCCACTCACAGTCCCCTCCTTCCACTCGGGAAAGGCTCTTCCGGTCGAATATCTTGCCTGCTTCTTGGTGAACTCTTCGCCCTCGGCCACCTCTTTCGCCATGGCCAAGAACCCCTGCATCAGAGACACCAGCCGGACAGCCCGAGAAGCGTTGCGGTCGTAAGAAGCGCTTTCGCCCACTTCACGGCGGATCTGGTTGCTCAGACCGGCAAATTCCGCTTCCTGACTCTCCAGCGCGTGGACCTGGCCTTTCTCGCCAATGACAAAAGCGCACAGAGCGGACCGCATACACTTGCGCGACAGTTTGCACCAGCGCTCCCACACGCCGTTTCCCAAAAGAGCGCGGAGCGCGTCGTGAACCGCCGTTGACTCCAGATGCGATCGGATCGATCCTGTCAGCAGCTTGGACATGCCGCGCAGGATCGACATTGTGTAACTGATGATCGTAAAATCCTCCGACACTTTTTCTTCTTCGGCAGGAACGCGAATATGATAGGCAAACTCCTGACAGGATTCGCACAAATCGGCGATCGCCCGAGGCAGTTTTCCGAAAAGCGCGCCGTTGCGCTGCTGCGGTTCGAGCAGCATCTGCAGATAAGCCTCCATGTAGTTGGAGAGGCGCCCCATTTCCTTTGACAGAAGCATGACCGCCAGTTCGGGGACATCCAGAATCTTCTCGTCGATATAGCGGGGTTCGCTCAGACTGCCGCTGCCCGATACAAGCCGGATGCCGATCCACGTGAGAAACTGAGGGAAAGGCAGAAAGACGAGAATGTTGAACGCCGCGATCAGCACTTGCCCGTACACCAGTTCCTGGGCGGCGGAGATGCCGAGGGAAACGAACGTCCTGTGGACGAAGGGCAAGAGGCACAAGAAAATCAGCCCCCCCAGCAGCTTGAAGAAGAACGTCGCATATCCGAGACGCTGCGCGCTGAGCGAACCGCTCATGCCCGCCAACACCACCATGGTCGTGGAACCGATGTGCGCCCCCAGAGCGATGGGCAGCGCGGAAGTCGCCGGCAAAGCGTTCGAAGCGGCCAGGGCGATCCCCAACGCCATGATGGCCGAGCTGCTTTGCAGCACGCCCGAGCCGATGAAAGCGATGATTCCCATCGCCAGCGCGTCCGACGCCCAGCGCGTCATCAGCCGCCCGAACTCGGGATCGGCAAAAAGCGTTTTCGTGCCCCAGCCCAGAACCTGCATCCCGAGGAAGATCAACGCCAGGCAGCGAAGCACGCCGAATCCGGAACTGACCCATTTATTCCTGACCTTGCAGAGGAAATAGGACACGCCGAACATGAGCGGCGCGTAATCGAACAGATTCAGACTCAAAAGGAAGGACACGAACGTGCCGCCCAGGCTGGCCCCCATCATCACGATCAGCGAACCGGCGAAACTCAGCATGCCGACATCCACGAAGCCGACGGCAAACGACGTAGCGATGGTGCTGCTCTGCGTGAGCGCGGAAAGGACCACGCCCAGCAAAAAAGCCTGCGCTTTCTTCTTCGTAAAACGGGCCATCGAGTTTCTTGCGTTCGCGCTCATATTCTCACGAAAAAAACGCGAGCTCTGGTCGACGCCGAAAAGGAACAGCGCCAAGCCTCCCAGGATATTGACAAAGCTGGTGAAATACAGCACAGCACAATCGCCTCCTCCGCCTCTTCACGGCAGGAGGCGGTTTTATTTCAACGATCCGCTTTTGCGGCTCTCTTACTCTTCAGTTCGGAGAAAATAGGCGCCAAAAGCATCACGCCCGTGATCGCCAGGAGCACCGCGCTCAAAGGGCGCGTATAGAGGAGCTGCGGCCCTCCCATGATCAGCGTCATCTGCAGATTCGTCTCGATCAGTGCTCCCAGCACCAGCCCCAGCACGATCGGCGACAGCGGATAATGGAATTTCTTCAGAATCCAGCCGAGCACGCCGAAACCGAGACACACGCCGACGTCGAACACCGACGAGCGAACAGCAAAACTGCCGACGATCGCGAACGCAAAGATCAGCGGATAAAGCACGGTCTTGGGGATTTTCGTCACCTTGATCCACAGGCGGCTGCCCCACGTGCCCAGAAAATAGAGCACGATATTCGCGACAAACAGACTCGAGAACAAAGTATATACCAGTTCGGGCTGCTTCGCAAAGAGCTCCGGCCCGGGACGCAGTTCATGGATCATCAGGGCGCCGATCAACACCGCCGTGGAGGCGCTGCCGGGGATCCCCAACGTCAGCAGCGGCACCAGCGCGCCGCCGACCGAGGCGCTGTTGGCCGCTTCCGCGGCCGCGACGCCCTCATAAGCCCCCGTGCCGAACGTCTCGGGATGTTTGGACAACCTCTTCTCCATATCATACGCCAGAAAAGAAGCGATCGTCCCGCCGGCGCCGGGGAAAATGCCGATCAGCGTTCCCAGAACGCTCGAACGGATAATGGACCACTTCAGCCCCAGGTAAATCTTGAGCGACGGCCACTCCGACACGCGCTCCTGCGCCGCTTCATACGCCCGATAATCGTTTCCCTCGATGTTGGCGAAGACTTCGCTGAGGGCGAACAGACCGATCAGCGCCGGCACAAAAGAAAATCCATCGTACAGATTGAGAATGTCGAAGGTAAAACGGCTCACGCCGTTGACATGATCCAGGCCGATCGTGTTCAGCACAAGCCCCAGCAGCACCGCCATCAGCGACTCCGCCCACTTCCGGCCGGCCATGGACGAGACCGTGGACAGTCCCATCAGGGCCAACGAGAAGTACTCGGCCGGCCAGAACTTCAACGCAAAATTCGCCAGCGGCGCCGCAAACAGGATCAGGATGACAATGCCGATAAAGCCGCCCCACACGGAAGCAACCAGAGAAATGCCCAGTCCATAGCCCGGCTTGCCGCTCTTTGCCAGAGGATAGCCGTCGAAAGCCGTGACGACCGCCGACGGCGTTCCCGGCGTGTTGATCATGACGGCCGTGACCGAACCGCCGTAATTCGAAGCCAGATAAATCGCGCACAGCATCACCAGCCCCATCGTCGGCGACATGCCAAACGTGAACGGCAGCAGAATCGCCACCGCCATCGAAGGCGACATGCCCGGCATCGCTCCGCCGAGAATGCCGACGACGACGCCGGCGGTGACAATGAGAAACGGACCGGCGCCGATCAGATTGCGAAGCCCCGACCAAAGGTTTGTCAACAAATCCATCGTCATCGCTCCCCGTCACACGAACAGTTTGCTGAAAAGCGTCCCTGCCGGAAGGCCGATCAGAAGCACCTTGTTGAAAACGAACCACGTGAACAGAACCCAACAGGCCGCGGTCCCCAGGATCAGCAGGATTCGCCGCTCGCCCAGAAGCAGCATCAGCAGCGCCAGCATGGCCGCCGTACAAACGAAAAATCCCAGCGTGCCGAACTGCGAGATGGCCGCCGCCACAATCGCAAAAGCCCAGAAAACTTTATCGACGCGGCCATGCCCAACGGCTTTGAGGCGGGGGGCCCGCCACGTGCGAATCAGCTGAAACAGGGAAACGGCCAGCAGCGGCAGCGACCACAGATAGGGCATCAGCTTCGAACTGCTGTCCATGCCTCCCATCTCTTCAAGGCTGTTCGTCAGAAAGATAAATACGACGGACAGCTCGACAAAAGCCGTCGGCACCAGCAACGCCCCCAGCCGGTCCCTTTTGCCGCAGACAACGAAAAACAGCGCGGATACCGCAAGAATTGCCGCGCAGACACCGACGATCATGCCCAGACCACGAGGATTGTTCAGCGACAGGGCAAGTTCCTGCATTGACTGCATGTATATCGACACCTCTCTCTTTCGAAAAGCGGTCCCTGTTTCGTGAACCACAAAACAGAGACCGCTTTTGATGCCGTGCCGTCCGTTTACTTGATCATCCCGGCTTCGCGCAAAGCGATTTTGGCGCTCTCCACATCGGCTTTGACCTGCGCGGTGAACTGATTACGTCCCCAGTCGACCACGTCGATGCCGTCACGCTCAAGATATTCTTTCCATTCCGGATCGGCGGCGACTTTTTTGTTCAGATCTTCCCACCACGCGTAGGCCTCTTCGGGCGCGCCCTTGCGGATGGCGAAACCGCGCCACATGATCTCATCGTCCAGACCTTCATACCCCAGTTCCTTGAACGTCGGCGCATCGGGGAACTGCGGCAGGCGCTCGGCACGGCACAGGGCGAGGATCTTGTAGCCGGGACGCCCGGCCATATCGGCGGGATTGCCCACGTAGGCCACGCTCTGGCCGCTCAGCGTTCCCATCATGGCCTCGGGGCCGCTCTTGTAGGGAACCCACTTGGCCTTCATGCCGACGATGCGCCAGACTTTGGTCGCCAGCACATGATCGTTGCCGCCGGGGGCGGGACCGCTCCACAACTGAGCGCCGTTCTTGGCTTTGGCGTCGGCGACGACTTTTTCGAACGTGTTCAAATCGCCTTCCGCGGCGCCGATGACGCACTCGGGATCGCGCATCAGCATCGCGACCCATTCCATGCTCCAGATCATCTCGTCCTCGTTTTTCTTGGAGGACAAGACCTTGTTGACGACGGCGGTCGTAGGTGCGAAAACCGTATAGCCGTCCGCCGGCTGCTGAAGCACGTGCCCCAGCCCCACCAGCCCGCCGGCGCCCGTCACGTTCTCGACCACAAAAGTCGCGTCGGTGTACTTGGCAGCGACAGAGATGAACTTGCGGCTGGTCACGTCCATCAGTCCGCCCGGAGCCACGTAATTCACCACGTGGATGGGACGCTCGGGATAAGCCGCCCACGCGGCTGCCGCGAAAACAACCGCGCTCAGAGCGAGCACGAACGACATTGCCTTACGGAATTTCATGAAACACCCTCCTCCTTGTCAGCCGCTTCTCTATCCCCGAGACCATTTCCCGGAGAACAGAGGTTATTTAAACCTTAAAGAGCTGAAACAGCAAACCATGCCGCAGGCTGCGGTCGCTGACCGTCATTTCCTTGGCGCCGGTCAGTTCGAGAACGGCCTTGACGATGCAGGCTCCGGCCAGGATCACGTCTGCCCGCTTGGGCTGAAGGCCGACGATCTCGCGGCGCTGCTCCAGCGTTTTGGCCGCATAGTCCGCGATCTGAGCGTTTACGTCATTGAGACTCAGTGTGGATCCCTGAATCGCGTCGGGGTCATATCGAGCCATCCGATGCTTCACCGAAGCCATGCTGGTGACCGTGCCGCCCATGCCGACAAGAAACGCGACGGGGCCGGCAACGCCGCCGTCGCCCAGTTCTTTGGCAATGGCCGCCTGCGCTTCCGCCAGTTTATCCGCGGCGACGGGCATTGCCGCGAGGTACTGCTCGGTAAAGCGGACGGCGCCCACGTTGAGACTGAACTTTCTCACCAGCTTGCCGGCTTTGCCAAAAACAAACTCCGTGCTGCCGCCGCCGGTATCCATCGTCATCAGATCGGTCTCGGCGGCCCCTTTGATGCCCGACATCACCGCCACGTAGGAAAGCTGCGCTTCTTCTTCGCCGGAAAGTACGCGCAGTTCCACGCCGCAGAGCTCTTTGACGCGAGCGATGAAATCCGCGGCGTTCTCTGCGACGCGCAGAGCCATCGTCCCCACGGCGACGATCTCATCGGCCCCGGCCGCTTTCGCCTCGCCTACAAAATTTGCCACGGACCGCGCGTTGCGCTCCAACGCCTCCGCGCCGATGCGGCCGGTGTCTTTCAGCCCTTCACCGAGGCGGACGATGTCGTTGACGTCCTTGACGACTTTGTAACCGCCGGCTCCGGTCCCTTCCGCCAAGCAGAACTTGATCGAGTTGGTGCCGACATCGACGATCGCTTTTCTCTGCGTCATCTTACCTGATCCCCACCGACTTCTTCATGGCCTGGATGTAATTCATGTTCTCCACGCCCTTCATGCCGAGTTTTTCCACGACTTTCATGATCAAAACGGGATCTTCGTGCTCGACGCACATCGTCCGCCACGCCACGCCGTTGAATTCCGCGGCGGCAATCTCGGCCGTGGCGCCGTCAATCTTGTAAATGTCGCGATCCTTTTTCACCTGAACAAGTTCCAGATCTTTATGCGGCACGACGAGCTCCTCGATAAACTGGTCGTGAGTGTATTCGGCACGCTCAAGCTCCGGCAGTTCCACCTTGAGGATTTCAGCCAGCGCGGAAAGTTCGTCCGCGGCGATCGGGAACCCCGTCTTGAGAACCGGCAGCCATTGCTCCAAGCCGTCGGCATTGACCTTCTGCAGAGACTTGACGTCGATAAGATCGAAGCGGATCTTGACGTTCTCGTCGCTGTTTCGGGAAAGAATGTATTCTTCGTCGGTTCTCTTGTTCGAATCCATCGGCAGGGCCCGCAGCGTTTTCTCGCCGACGCCGAAGTCTCCCTTGCCAAAGGTCCGCCACTCCCAGCGTGCCACAATCGCCATACAAAACTCCTCCTTGAGATGAGACGTGTCTCCACAAAACCCAGAAAGCTTACCGACAAGCACTCGGCGTCATTCTTCAAAGTTATTGAAGACTTTTCTTTTTCAAAATTTATCCTTGAGATGAAATATTGATAGATTATTTCGCTTGCTTTCCGTGATTAGTCATTTTACTCGCCAATAAAGCGATGTCAATACCTTTACAGTTCCTAGAGGCTATAGCCAGATTAATTCGTATAACTTAAACAAATTTATTTCAATTGCCGATAAAAATGCAGAACCACCGCGACACAAATCGGCCGATGAGAATCTGCGATGCGAGTCATACCGTTTTTCCTTAAGAAGGGCACGACTTTTATGGCAGCAAAGGCGCATCGGAAACTGCACGATGCCGCTCCTCAAAGGCTTAACGCTCTTCGAAACGCGGCTTTTTCAAGCACTCCTTTTATAGATCCGTTTTTTATTGAAAATCAGTACAGTATAAAACCGTTCCACATAAAGCGATCCAAATTACAACAGAGGCAGGAGCCGAAGATCTCAGCCCCTGCCTCTGTGCACATCATGATTCGCTAAAGTTATTCCGCTTCAAGAGGCTTGGCCTCAGCCAGACTCTTGTACACGCAATAACGTCTCTTGGCGTCGCGCTCGGCCTTTGCATAGAGCTGCTCGGCCATTTCGGGATTCGTCTTGGCCAGCGAAGTGTAGCGGCTCTCGCTCATCAGGAAGTCGCGGAACGAAGCCTTGGGCTCCTTGGAATCGAGGACGAAAGGATTCTTTCCTTGTTCTTCGAGCTCGGGGTTGTAGTGGTACAGATGCCAGTAACCGGCTTCCACGGCCTTCTTCTCCTGCTCCTGGCTCTTGCCCATGCCGGCCCTCAGACCGTGATTGATGCAGGGCGCGTAGCAGATGATCAGCGACGGCCCGTCGTAAGCCTCGGCCTCGCTCAGCACCTTGACCAGCTGGTTCTTGTCGGCGCCCATGGCACACTGAGCCACATAGACGTAACCATACGTCATGGCGATGCGCCCGAGATCCTTCTTGGCAACCTTCTTGCCGGCCGCGGCAAACTTGGCGACGGCAGAAGTGGGCGTGGACTTGGAAGACTGACCGCCCGTATTGGAATACACCTCGGTGTCGAAAACAAGAACGTTGACGTTCTCGCCGCTGGCAAGAACGTGGTCCAGACCGCCGAAACCGATGTCGTACGCCCAGCCGTCACCGCCGAAGATCCAGATGGACTTCTTGACAAGATAATCGGCCAGGTCGCCGACGCGAGCCAGTTTGACGTTCAGCTTTTCGTCGCCGAGATCGCAATCGAGCACTTCGTACACCGCCTCGGCTGCGGCCTTGCTGCCGGCTGCGTCGTTGCGAACGTCGTACCAACCCTGCAGAGCCTTGCGAACTTCCTCGGGCAGCTTGTCGGACGCGAGCAGCGCTTCGACATTGGCCGTCAGATCGTTGCGGCTGTTCTTGACGGACATGGCCATGCCATAGCCGTATTCGGCATTGTCCTCGAACAGAGAGTTCGCCCAGGCGGGGCCCTGCCCAAGCGCGTTGGTCGTGTAGGGCATGCTGGGAGCGGAAGCGCCCCAAATGGACGAGCAGCCCGTGGCGTTGGCGATCATCATGCGGTCGCCGAAAAGCTGCGTAACCAGCTTGGCGTACGGCGTCTCGCCGCAGCCGGCGCAAGCCCCCGAGAACTCTAAGTAGGGAGTGGCAAACTGGCTGTTCTTCATGTTGTGAGTGTTGACGCGGTCGGACTTGTCGCTGACATGATCGATGCCAAAATGCCAGTTGTCCGCCTGAGCCATCTGGGAGGCCAGCGGCTTCATCTCAAGAGCCTTCACGGGGCAGATATCGGCGCAGTTGCCGCAGCCAAGGCAGTCAAGCGGGCTGACCTGAATGCGGAACTGAAGGCCGGCAAGCTCCTTGGGAGCCTTCACCGGCAGCGTCTCGAAACCGGCCGGCTTGTGAGCGGCTTCCTCCTCATCGAGCAGCACGGGACGAATGGTTGCGTGCGGGCACACCATCGAGCACTGGTTGCACTGAATGCACTTGTCCTTGTTCCACTCGGGAACGAAAACGGCAACGCCGCGCTTCTCGAAAGCGGAAGTGCCGTTGGGGAAGCGTCCGTCCTCGATGCCGACAAAAGCGCTGACGGGCAGCTTGTCGCCTTCCTGAGCGTTGATCGGATCGACGATATCCCTGATGAAATCAGGACGCTCTTCGCAGCAACCGGCAGCTTCGGTCCTGGGAGCGTCGACTGCCTCGGCCCACGCCGCGGGGATATCGATCTTCTTCAGAGCGCCGTAGCCCTGATCGACCGCCGCATTGTTCATGTTGATAATATCTTCGCCCTTGCGGCCGTAGGACTTCTGAATGGCGTCCTTCATGTACTTGACGGCGTCTTCCATGGGAATGACGTTGGCCAGCTTGAAGAAGGCCGACATCATGACCATGTTGGTGCGGTTGCCGAGACCGATCTTCTGGGCGATGTCCGTACCGTCGATCACGTAGAACTGAATGTCGTTCTTGGCCAGATAACGCTTGACCTTGGCCGGAACGTTGGCTTCGAGGGCATCCATGCTGGTCCACTGCGTGTTCAGAAGGAACGCCCCGCCCTTCTTCAAGCCGGCGGTCACGTCGTACTGGTGCAGATATTCCTGCTTGTGGCAGGCTACAAAGTCGGCGTTCTCAATGAGATAGGTCGACTTGATGGGCTTTTTTCCGAAGCGCAGATGCGAAACGGTGATGCCGCCCGACTTCTTGGAGTCGTAGGAGAAATACCCCTGAGCATAGAGATCGGTGTTGTCGCCGATGATCTTGATGGCGTTCTTGTTGGCGCCGACCGTGCCGTCGGAACCAAGGCCCCAGAACTTGCAGCGGATCGTTCCTTCGGGAGCGGCGTTGATCGTCTCGCCCAAAGGCAGCGAATGATAGGTCACATCGTCGTTGATGCCGACCGTGAAATGATTGACGGGCTTGTAGTTCTTCAGATTATCGAATACCGCCTTGATCTGCGTCGGCGTCGTGTCCTTGGAACCCAAGCCGTAACGGCCGCCGACGACCAGCGGACGCTCGGCTTCGGCGTATTCTTCGAACAGCGAGCAGACATCCTGATACAGAGGCTCGCCCAGCGCGCCCGGTTCTTTGCAGCGGTCGAGCACGGCGATCTTTTTGACAGTGCCCGGAAGGACCCTGAAGAAATATTTGGGGCTAAACGGACGATACAGATGGACGATGACCAGACCGACCTTCTCGCCGCGGGCCATCAGGTAATCGACCGTCTCCTCGGCCGCCTGACAGGCGGAGCCCATGCAGACGACAACGCGTTCCGCCTCGGGATCGCCGTAGTAGTTGAACGGATGATACTCGCGTCCCGTCAGAGCGGAAATCTGCTCCATGTACTGCGCGACCGTCTCGGGCAGCTCATCGTAAAAACGGTTGCAGGCTTCGCGGGCCTGGAAGAAGATGTCGGGATTCTGAGCAGTCCCTTTGGTGTAAGGATGCTCGGGATTCAGAGAGTCGGCCTTGAACTCGGCAATGGCATCGTAATCGACCAACTTCGCCAGATCGTCGTAGTCCAGCACCTCGATCTTCTGAACCTCATGAGAGGTACGGAAACCGTCGAAAAAGTTCAGGAACGGCACGCGCGCCTTGATAGCCGTCAAATGAGAAACGGCAGTCAGATCCATGGTCTCCTGCACGCTGGAAGAAGCCAGCATCGCAAATCCAGTGCCGCGGCAGGCCATCACGTCGCCATGGTCGCCAAAGATCGAAAGGGCATGCGTCGCCAGGGCACGGGCGCTGACGTCGAAAACCGCAGGCAGACGTTCGCCGGCGATTTTATACATATTGGGGATCATCAACAGCAAACCCTGCGAAGCCGTAAAAGTCGTCGTCAAAGACCCGGCGCTCAGAGAACCGTGCACAGCACCTGACGCGCCCGCTTCGGACTGCATTTCCGAGATCTCGACAACCCGGCCAAAAATATTCTTTCTCCCCTGCGCAGCCCATTCGTCGCAGTCTTCAGCCATCGGCGAAGAAGGCGTAATGGGATAAATCGCGGCGACCTCAGTGAACGCGTAACTGACGTGCGCTGCGGCCATATTGCCATCCATTGTCTTCCAGTGCTTTGCCATTTCGAAACTCCCCCTTGATGATAATTAGGATCTGCTGTATCTCAATAAAATCGAAAAGGTCTCCCTTTTCCTTTCTAACCCCGTCTACGATAAAACCCCTCACTAAAATGCAAACTGCAACGCCACAAGACAAATATACAGAAAACCCCTCTTGAAGCAATTAAATTCTATCACGAATGTCATAAAAGTTTGCGATTTATCGCCAAGAAAAACAACGAAAAAAAATAATTGAGTAAAATCTTCACAGTGTATACTGTATTTTCATCTCATTGATGCAGGTTAGTTGTATTCTTGCAACAGGAGAAAAAGCCATCTCGTCTTGCGCTAAACGTCCACTGTAAAGCACCAATACTGATTTTCGATGAAAAGACATCATTGAAAACGCCGCACTGATGCGCGGCTGTGCCGCACAAAGCCTGCGGCACGCGATTTCATGCGGCTTTCGAGGCGCCTTCGGCGCTCTGAAAAGGGCGAAGAACCTGTATTATTTTTACCGAATCCCCGCCCGAACAAATCAGCCCGTACAAAAAAAATCCGGCCAGGGGGGAAGAAAATTCCGCTGCAGGCCGGTGATTTTTCGAGCGAAGATTTTTGAGCGAAGAAAGGAGAAGAAAGGGAGAGAAAAAGAGAAGAAAGGAAGAAAAAAAAACAGA